>JANOPN010000012.1:0-19007 GCA_031421855.1 Comamonadaceae bacterium | reverse complement strand
GACGACGCTCAGCGCGCGCCGCAGCGGGATGCAGCGGCGCGCCGCATGCCGCGTCAGGGGCTCAATGCCCCTGCAAGGCAGGCGGTGTGTTGCTGCGCCCGCTGCGGGGATGCGATGGGTGTCGAGTGTTTTTGCCAGCGTACAAATTGGATTTGAGAAGAATGGGCGCGTTTCATCTGGCAAAGCGCGGCAAAAACACGATCACGGTGAAATATTCGGGCTAGGCAGTCTCAGCGATGCAGCCCACGCTCGTCGGGCTCATCGGTGCTGGTGCTGATGACGCTGGTGTGCTCGCCTTTGACCTTGCGCCAAGCGTAAAGCACGTAGCCGCTGATGCCGTAAGCAATGAAGATTGCAAACAACACAATCGGCGGGTGAATGGTCAAAATCGCCATGCCCAAGACCAATGCGACGATCACCACAAATGGCACTGATCGTTTGAGACTTAAATCTTTGAAGCTGTAAAAAGGCACATTGGTGACCATGGTCAACCCCGCATAAAACGCCAGTGCAAACATCCACCATTTGACGCTGGCGCCGCTGATGCCCATGTCGACCAAAAGCCAAATGCAACCCATGACCAAGGCGGCGGCGGCTGGCGACGGCAGACCTTGGAAAAACCGCTTGTCCACCACGGCGGTGTTGACATTGAAACGCGCCAACCGCAAAGCCGCGCACGCGCAGTAAACGAATGCGGCAATCCACCCGGCGCGCCCCAAATCTTTCAAAGCCCACTCATAAATAATCAAAGCTGGCGCCGCCCCAAAACTGACCATGTCGGACAGTGAGTCCATTTGTTCGCCAAACGCGCTTTGGGTATTGGTCATTCGAGCCACGCGGCCATCTAGGCTGTCGAGCACCATGGCGCAAAAAACGCCAATCGCCGCTTGATCAAATCGCCCATTCATGGCCATCACGATGGCATAAAAGCCGCCAAAAAGAGCGGCCAGCGTGAACAGGTTCGGCAAAATATACAAACCCTTGCGCCGCTTCTTGACGACCATTGGCGTCACCGAGTCGTTGCCACTAGCCTTTGACGCGATTGGATCGCCTTCATGCATGATTTTTATGCCAAATCGACATTTGGTCTCCGTATTCATTCACTTCAATGCTACAAAAAATATAGCAATCTCATCGGACGAGGAACGCAACATCTCTCCCAGAATCAGTTTACGCCACCGCGCAGTGGTTCCTCAATAAAAAAGCGACCCACGGATCGATTTTCCAAATTCTAACGGTCGCGCTCGAAATGTCTGTACCGAGAAATGCAACGCACGCTGGCGACAATCAGCGTGTCTAAGGGGTTCCGATCACAAAGTTATCTGTACATTCGAACCCTTTTGCCGCAGCCAATGTCTCGAAAAACCTAAGTGCAAGCTGTGTCGCTTGAAACGGCGAAACCCCAAAAATTTCATACGGCACGTCGTCGATCTTTAGACTCGCAACCCAGTCTACCGGAGCAGGGTAAACGCCTATCAATTCGAAATTTGTTGTAACACCGTCAAACGCTCGCCGGAATTGAAACCTCATTCTCAACCCCTCAGCACGATGCGAGGCACGCGCTGTAGGCCGCCATTGAAGCACCGTAACAAATTGCACGCGCCGCGGGTAGAGGAAGGAATCCGCATCTGTATGTGGCGGCGCCGTACAAGGCGGTACACCCTCGTTGACACCCGTAGTCGCCGCCGGTCGCCGCTGCGCCCGCGCCCCCAAACCAATCAAACTCGGAATCAATCCATTCACCATCGTCCCCACAAACAGACGTACGATTAAAAGGCTTAGCGATTCTGTTTGCCGATTCCTGATCGATGGTGTCGCATCGTGCCGTCACATTTAACGGTTGGACATCGGGCAGATGCGATAGGTTGTATTGATTGAGTCGGTTTGCTTTCAGCTTGGTTTGCAAACCACGTGAGGCCGTTGCGAGCTCGCGGCTAAAGTGTCTCAACAACGCCACTTGATCGACGGCACGCAAGGCCGCCCCTTCAAGAGAAGTTTCCAGCCGCAGCCGAGCTTGACCGTTCGACGAAAGCGTTTTACGAATGGTAAGCCCTTGCAGAACCGGAAACCCAAGCTCCTCGCACACGACCATTTTCGACAGCCCCACCGCACAGAGCCGATATTGACTGGCAACCTGAAGCCAGTTGGGTCTGCCGAGCTTCGGCAACGGTGCGTCGACGACAAGTGTCGTCTCCCACAAATTGGTACGGTCAACAATAACCGTGCAGGTGGAACTCCCGTTTGGGGATGGTGTACAAGCTTCGAGGTGCTTGCCTGGTGCCCAAGTGACAACGTCAGCATGCCCGTATTCGATAGTTGCAAGAAGCAAAAATAGAAATCGGATCAGATTTTTCATATGAGCGCCTTAGTTTCGAGTTGGGTCAACCAGCTTGTTTTTCGCGATCCACGGCATCATGGCGCGCAATTGCTCACCCACTTTTTCGATGCTGTGCTCAGCCGTTTGCCGGCGACGTGCGGTCATGCTTGGGTAGCCGGTGCGGCCTTCCAAAATAAACATCTTGGCGTATTCGCCGTTTTGAATTCGCTTGAGCGCGTTGCGCATTGCAGCACGCGACTCATCGTTGATCACCTCAGGGCCGGTGACGTACTCACCATACTCGGCGTTGTTGCTGATCGAATAATTCATGTTGGCAATGCCGCCTTCATAGATCAAATCCACGATCAGTTTGAGCTCGTGCAGGCACTCGAAATACGCCATTTCGGGTGCGTAACCCGCCTCGGTCAAGGTCTCGTAGCCCATTTTGATGAGCTCTACCGCGCCGCCGCACAACACAGCTTGCTCACCAAACAAATCGGTCTCGGTCTCTTCTTTGAAGTTGGTCTCGATGATGCCAGCTTTGCCACCACCGTTGGCCATGGCGTAGCTGAGTGCCAGGTCGCGCGCCTTGCCCGTGTGGTCTTGGTGCACTGCCACCAAATGCGGCACGCCACCACCTTGGGTGTAAGTGTTGCGAACGGTGTGGCCAGGCGCTTTGGGCGCGACCATCCAAACGTCCAAATCTGCACGCGGTACGACTTGGTTGTAATGCACGTTGAAGCCGTGAGCGAACGCAAGCGACGCGCCCGCCTTGAGGTGTGGCTCGATTTCGCGGTAAACGGCGGCGATGTTTTCGTCTGGCAACAAAATCATGACGACATCGGCGGCTTTGACGGCATCATTCACTTCAGCCACTTGCAAGCCCGCTTTGGCCACTTTGTCCCAGCTGGCACCGCCTTTGCGCAGGCCAACCAGCACCTTGACGCCCGAGTCGTTCAAGTTTTGAGCGTGGGCATGGCCTTGGCTGCCGTAGCCGATGATGGCAACCGTTTTGCCCTTGATCAGGCTCAGGTCGCAATCTTTGTCGTAGAACACTTTCATGATTTTCTCTTTCGGGGTCAGTTTTGGGGGTAAACAGGAGTCGGAATCAGGCGCGCAGGATGCGCTCGCCGCGACCAATGCCGCAAGGCCCGGTCCGCACGGTTTCTAGGATCGCGCCACGCTCAATCGCGTGTAAAAACGCATCGTTTTTATGCACGTCGCCAGTGAGTTCGATCGTGTAGCTTTTGTCGGTTACGTCAATCACGCGACCGCGAAAAATGTCGGCCATGCGTTTCATTTCTTCGCGCTCCTTGCCGACGGCGCGCACCTTAACAAGCATCAGCTCGCGCTCGGTGTATGAGCCCTCGGTCAGGTCGACGACTTTGACAACATCAACCAAGCGGTTCAAATGCTTGGTGATTTGCTCAATGACTTCGTCTGAGCCAGCGGTTTCAATCGTCATGCGCGACAAAGACTCGTCTTCGGTGGTCGCCACCGAAAGCGATTCAATGTTGTAGCCGCGCGCCGAAAAAAGCCCGACCACACGGCTCAAAGCGCCGGGTTCGTTTTCTATCAATATGGAGATGATGTGTCGCATGCAAACGCCCTCTTTTCGCCGCCCTCCCCGCGCATCGGTAAACGCGCAGCTCGGCAGTCAATAGAATGGTTTTAGGAAATAGATCGGTGTGAGCGATGTGCTCAAAGATCTTCGGAGCCTAGCAGCATCTCAGTGATGCCCTTGCCAGCTTTGACCATCGGGAACACGTTCTCAGTCGGATCGGTCTGAAAATCCATGAACACCGTTCGGTCTTTGAGCCTGCGTGCTTCGCGAAGCGCGGGCTCAACATCTTGTGGACGCGTGATCAACAAGCCTACGTGGCCATAAGCTTCGGCAAGTTTCACGAAGTCCGGCAGCGCATCCATGTAGCTGTGGCTGTAGCGGCCTTCGTAGTCGAGCTCTTGCCACTGGCGAACCATGCCCAAATAGCGATTGTTCAGGCTGATGATCTTGATCGGCGTGTTGTATTGCAAGCAAGTTGACAACTCTTGGATGTTCATCTGCACCGAGCCGTCGCCCGTCACGCAGTAGACCTCGGCTTGTGGCTTGGCCAACTTGATGCCCATGGCGTAGGGCAAGCCAACACCCATGGTGCCCAAGCCGCCCGAATTGATCCAACGACGAGGTTGATCGAACCCATAGTACTGTGCCGCCCACATTTGGTGCTGACCCACGTCAGACGTGATGTAGGTCTCCACATCTTTGGTCATGTCCCACAGGGTCTGGATGACTTTCTGTGGTTTGATGACTTCGGTATTACCACTGTCAAACTTCAAGCAGTTTGTGGTGCGCCACTCGGCGATTTGCGCCCACCAAGGTTGCAAACCCTGTGGATCAGCCTTGTGGCCGCCCTCGCTGACCATCGCAAGCAAATCGGTCAGCACGTCTTTGACGTCACCGACGATTGGCACGTCAACCTTGACGCGTTTGGAGATGCTCGACGGATCAATGTCGATGTGGATGATCTTGCGATCGGCCTGCGCAAAATGCTTGGGGTTACCAATGACGCGGTCGTCAAACCGGGCACCGACTGCGAGCAACACGTCGCAGTTTTGCATTGCAAAATTGGCTTCGTAGGTGCCGTGCATGCCCAGCATGCCCAAAAACTTGGGGTCGCTCGACGGATATGCGCCCAAACCCATGAGGGTGTTGGTGACTGGGAATCCAAAATGATCGACCAAAGCCCGCAACTCATTGCAAGCTTCACCCAAAATCACGCCGCCGCCGGTGTAGATGTAGGGGCGTTTCGCACCGAGCAACAGCTGCAACGCCTTGCGGATTTGCCCACTGTGGCCCTTTTTTACCGGCTGGTAGCTGCGCATGTTGATCTCGCGCGGGTACTCGTAGCGGCAGGTTTTGAGCGACACGTCTTTGGGGATATCAACCACCACCGGGCCAGGGCGGCCGGTTCTGGCGATGTGAAACGCTTTTTTCATCGTCAAGGCCAAGTCTTTCACGTCCTTGACCAAGAAATTGTGTTTGACGACAGGGCGTGTGATGCCGACGGTGTCGCATTCTTGAAACGCATCGAGACCAATGGCCGGCACGGGCACTTGGCCGGTGATGATGACCATGGGGATGCTGTCCATGTAGGCGGTTGCAATGCCGGTAATGGCATTGGTGGCACCCGGGCCGCTCGTGACCAGGGCCACACCGACCTCACCTGAGGCGCGCGCAAACCCGTCAGCGGCGTGAATGGCCGCTTGTTCGTGCCTGACGAGCACGTGCTGGATGCTTTTTTGTTGGTAAATGGCGTCGTAGATGTGCAAGACGGCACCACCGGGATATCCCCAGATGGCTTGAACACCTTCTTCTTGCAAACACTTGACCAAAATTTCGGCACCCTTGAGCTCTTGCCCATGGGCCTGCGCTGCGCTGACTGCGGCAGCTGCGGCGATTTCCGCGCGTGAAATGTCCATCTTCATACCTCGTTAAACCTGTAGCGAATCTCAACATGAGACCCGTCGGGTACCTCTCATCCAGTCCTCGTGGAACCGATTCGAGACTTAGGGTTAAAGGCCATGAGCCTTCGTCAGACCGTGCCTTAACCCGTTTGCTGTTGCAACCCAAGATTATGACACCGACCCAAACCATATCGGAAACGGGTCCGAATCGGTGCTCGCAAGCCGCGAGGTGGGCCATCGTGGCGACGGGCAGCGTGCGATCTCAAGGTGCCATAATCCAGCGCGAATTGCATACAACAGCGCCAGCACGGCGCAAATAACTCACCCCTCTTTTCCCTTTTGTGGCCAGCGAAAAAGAACTCAACGATTTCCTGAAATCGGTCGAACGACGGGCATTCAAGCGCAGTGTGTATCACGTGCGCAGCGAAGACGCGGCCCTGGACATTGTTCAAGACAGCATGATCAAGCTGTCGCAGCACTACGCCGACAAACCAATCGAAGAGCTGCCAATGCTCTTTCAGCGCATTCTGTCCAATACGACTTTGGACTACTTTCGCCGTGAGAAGGTGCGCCGGGGTGTTTTGGTCAACATGAGCGAGTTTGATCGGGGCGGCGACGACGAAGATTTCGATTTGATGGAAACTTTGGACGCAATTGGCATCTCAGAGATGTCTGAGAGTGCGAGCGCGCTGACCGATCGCAAGCAAACCCTGCAACAAATTGATACCGAGGTACAGAATTTGCCGGCTCGTCAACGAGAAGCCTTCTTGTTGCGTTACTGGGAGGAGATGGACGTTGCCGAAACGGCTTCAGCCATGGGTTGCTCTGAAGGCAGCGTGAAAACCCATTGTTCACGCGCGGTGGCATCGCTGGCCAAAGCCCTCAAAGCCAAGGGACTGTATTTATGACTCACACGACACATTTCGCCGACCTCAACACAAACGCTCAAAGCAGCGTTGATCGCTACGCCCGCAAGGTCACGTCCGCGCTGACCGAGCACGCCGATGCCCTGCCGCATGACTTCAGTGAGCGTTTGCGCGCGTCGCGCGCTCGTGCGGTTTCAGAGCGTAAGCATGCGGTTGACTTGTCATTTGTGCGCCATTCAGCGCGCGCAGCAGCATCAACCGTGAATGCTGTTGGCGGCGGGGTGGCTGCACTAGGCGGCGGTTTCGGCGGCGGCTTCGGCGGCGACGACTTGAGCATTTGGAACCGGATCGCATCGGTTTTGCCATTGATCGGCTTGGTCGTTGGTTTGTGGTTTGTCAGCGGCGACCAAGACGACACTGGCATCAGCGAAATCGCCCAAGTTGACGCCGCATTGCTCAGCGACGATTTGCCGCCCGCGGCTTACGCGGACCCGGGCTTCGCGCAATTCATCAAAAACCCGCGCTGATATTCATTAGTCGATGTCGAAGGCTGATCGCACAACCAAACTAACCTGCTCACTTGATCGTGTGCTGGGTTGCATGGTTGCGGCTATTTCACTCACATCGCTTTTGCTAGCTGGCGCGACCAGCGGTTTTGCGCAATCGCCGATTGCAAGCCCTACAGCGACCCCAACCGGCAGCGCAGCGCTCGCGGCGTCATCGCCGCTTTCAGCGCGCGCAGGTAAGTCCCTCACCCAGCCGCTTTGGACCGATTTGACTGCCGAGCAAAAAATTGCCCTGCGGCCGCTCTACGCCGACTGGGCGAGCATGCCCGTGCCGCAAAAGCGCAAGTGGATTGAAGTCACCAAAGACTTTGGCAAGATGACGGTTGCCGATCAAACGAAATACCAGTCTCGCATGAGCGCATGGAGCGCCCTGTCGCCCCAGCAGCGTGCTCAGGCTCGGTTGAATTTTGCCGATGTCACCGGCCAAATGACGGCCGATGAGCGCAAATCCAAATGGCAGGCGTATCAAGCGCTGAGCCCTGAAGAAAAGCAGCGGCTGCGCGTGGCAGGCAAAGGCGAGCAAACCAAAAGCATCGCGCTTGCACCCAAACCCGTCGCGTCCGACCGGCTCGCCGCGGTACCCAAACCGATCAGAACCGCATCAGTCGCCAGCGGCAGCGTTCTCAATGGCAAAACCTCGCCGAAAATCGCACTGGTGGCAAAACCGATGTCTGACTCGCTGACCACCATGCCCGCCACGGCAACCCCTAGCGCACCCTCGGTGCAATCGCTACAACCCGTGCAAACGCCGGTCACACCCCCTTGATTGGGCGTGAAAACTCATTTTGAACGTGCTCAGATCGTTTTTTAATGCGTTTTTGGCACTTGGTCGCCAAATTCATTGAGTTTGTTGCTATGTTTTTAGTAGCTCCTTCGTTGAAAAGACGCTTGGCTTGTTGGGTGTACGAGGGTCTGATCATGTTCGGCGTGGTCTTCGTTGCCGGGTATTTATTCAGCTCGCTCACCCAAACCAAACACGCGCTGGACAACCGCCACGCACTGCAAGCCTTCTTGGTCGTGGTGTTTGGCATTTATTTCTCGTGGTTTTGGCACAAGGGTCAAACCATTGCCATGAAAGCCTGGCAAATCAAAGTGGTCGACGCCAAGGGCCGAGGCTTGAGCCAGGGCCGCGCGTTCGCCCGCTATGCCCTGAGCTGGTTGTGGCTGCTGCCGCCGTTGGCTGCGGTCAGCCTCGCGCAACTCAAACTGGCCGAAATCACCGTCGTTGTGTTGGGTTGGGTCGTTGCTTACGCGGTTTTGGCTCGATTCGCGCCTGGACAGCAGTATTGGCACGATGTGTTGGCCGGTACGCGGCTGGTCGATCACCGACCCGATGTTGCATCCAAGGCCACGCCATGAGCCAAGAAGCGCCCGACGCGCAAAAACAGCGAACCGGCTTGACACGGGTCATGCACGCTGCCCGCTACTCGATCAGCGGGCTGCTGTACGGCATGGGTGAAACCGCGTTTCGACAAGAAGCGATTTTGTCGATTGCGATGATTCCAGGCGCGTTTTTTTTGGGCCGGACCTGGGTCGAAACCACCTTGTTGATTGGCGCGGTCGTGCTGGTGATGATCACGGAGCTGCTCAACACCGCCATTGAGTCCGCGATTGACCGGTTCGGCGGCGAATGGCACGAGCTGAGTAAGCGAGCCAAAGACTTGGGAAGCGCCGCGGTGCTCTTGAGCCTTGTGTTTTGCGGTGGCGTATGGGCCGCAGCTCTGTGGTCGCGCTTTGGGTGATGGTTTCGCGGCGATGACTGCGTAAAATCAAGTCGGATGACAAGCACCCAAACATCCCCAAAATTCAGCCTGTGCGTCTATTGCGGCTCACGACCTGGCACCCAACCCGAATACGCCCAAGTCGCGCACCAAGTTGGGCAATGGATTGCACAAAACGGTGGCCAGTTGGTCTACGGCGGCGGGCGAAACGGCTTGATGGGCATCGTCGCCGACAGTTGCTTGCAAGCGGGCGGGCGCGTTGTGGGCATCATCCCAAAAGCGCTTCAAGCCCGCGAGTGGGCGCACACGGGTTGCACGGAGTTGCACATTGTCGACACGATGTCTGAACGCAAAGACATGATGATCACCCGAGCAGATGCTTTTTTGGCCCTACCTGGCGGCATTGGCACATTTGAAGAGTTCTTCGAGGTTTGGACACTGGCTACCTTGGGCTACATCGCCAAACCCGTTGGCGTACTCAACACCCAAGGGTATTTTGACCAGCTACTGGGCTTTTTTGAGCATGCGGTGACTGAAGGGTTCATGACCTTGGATCAGTTCGTACACTTTCACAACGACAGCGACCCCATCCAGCTCTGCGAAAAACTCACCACTTTGGCTGGGGTTCGCCGCTAAACTAAACCTTGAAACGGCAGTTGAACACGTCTGAGTGGGCCTGGATTGGCCCGCCCGGCTAGGCGTGACAACGCGGCGCCCCTTTGGGCGCAAGGCGGAGCAACGACGCTGGGCGGGTCAAGGCAGGCTCAATCGGGCGTGTAGCGCTTTCACCCAACGGGTGAGCGATTTGGAAGCCAAAAAACGAAGCAAAATCAGACACTTATAGAGAGAGCCGAGCGGTCAACTGCCGTTTCAAGGTTAAACCTTCAAACGGCCGCTTCGTCTTGTTCGCCGGTGCGAATCCGCACGACGCGCTCGACGCTGGTGTCGAAGATTTTTCCGTCGCCAATTTTGCCGGTGCGCGCTGCTCGAACGATCGCATCGACGCAGCGGTCGACATCGTCCGAATTCACCACCACTTCGACCTTGACCTTGGGCAAAAAGTCAACGACGTATTCAGCCCCTCGATAAAGCTCGGTGTGGCCCTTTTGGCGACCAAAACCCTTAACTTCAGTAACAGTCAACCCCGTGACACCGCAGTCAGCCAGCGCTTCGCGGACCTCTTCGAGTTTGAACGGCTTGACGATGGCAGTGATTTGTTTCATGGCGCTCTCTTGTTCGGTACGACTTCATTTGGACTTGCGAAAAATTGTCCCAGCAAGGCGCAGCGACGACGACAGTGCGAATAGCACGGCTAGGAGCTGCAACGCGGCTGGGGCGGTTTTGCGTCAGTCCTATTCATGGTAACCGCATGTTTGCCAATTGGCGCAAGGCATCGCCGCTGACGCGCTGAACCGTCCACTCGTCCATGCCGACCGCACCTATGCTGCGATAAAACTGGATCGAAGGCTCATTCCAGTCCAGCACGCTCCACTCAAACCGGCCGCAATCCTCGTCAACCGCCACTTGTGCGAGTTTGATCATCAACGCTTTGCCGTAACCCTTGCTGCGGTGCTCGGGGCTGACGAACAAGTCCTCCAAATAGATGCCCGGTTTGCCCAAGAAAGTGGAGTAATTGTAAAAATACAAGGCAAAACCAGCGAGTCGCTCGACTCCGTCATGCTCCTCACCAACCAGCAAAACCCGCACCGAGCTGCCGGGCGCAAAAACGGTCGCGCGAAGCTGCTCGACCGTGACGACGCACAGGTGTTCGAGTTTTTCGTATACCGCTAGGGCTTGAATGAAGCCCAGCACGGCCGGGGCATCGTCGGAGGTGGCAAATCGAATGGCGTTCATTGGGTTTTATAGCTGGTGAGTGCCTGGATTTTGCAACAATGAGCCCATGACCTCAGCATTTTTCATCGCCAAAAGCATCGCCAGACAGCTGCGGCTGCTTCAATCGACCGTGACCCGCATCGAATCGCACGAAAGAGCAACACAGGGCGCGGCAGATTCATGGCTTGGAGCGCGGCTTGCACCTGACATGCTCAGTTTGGGCGTTCAAATTCAAATCGCTGCCAATTTGGCCCTGCGCACGGTTTACCCGTTAGCAAATCGAAGCACCCCGGCATTTGGGGCGTTTGGCAACACCGCGGCCGGTGCTCAAGCGCACATTGCGCACGCGTTGGCCTTGGTCGAGGCTTTGAATGAGTTAGATTTTGCGAGCACGCCCGCGCGAATCGCCGCACAAGCTGGCGACGAAGCGATTGATTTGTCAACCGACGAGTTCATCCACCAATTCGCGCTACCTAATTTTCACTTTCACTGCGCGATGGTTCATGCGATTGGGCGACAGCTGGGCGTGACCCTCGGCAAACGCGATTTTGACGGTTTGCACTCGTACGACAATTCCGACACCCATTCGCCCATTCAAATGCGATGACGCAAATCAAGCAGCGCTGGGCAATACCGCGAGGCTTGCGAGTAATCTGGCAGCCATTGCCTTGGGCGCAGGCGGTAGCTCCACAAATCCATTGGCTGAGACGTCAGCCGCGCCACTGGCAATCACTGCGCCCATGAATCGCTTGGCCGATGCGGCATTGCTTGATTGCGCGCGAAGCACAGCGTAGACCACGGCCGTCAAGGGCCATGCGGCAGGAGCCGTATTGCGATCAATGTCGGCGTCGCCGTTGCGCTCATCCCACTTCGCGCCAACGAGCGCCGCCGAAATCGACGCTGCTGAAGCAGAGACATAGTTGCCACTCAGATTTGCCAGTTGAACCACGGTGAACCCCGCACGCCGCGCCTCTGCAAGTCCCATGTATCCAATTGAGCCCGTCTGCGCCTTCATCGCTTCGATTACGCCCGACGTACCCCGCGCCTGTGCCACAGAGTCGATCCAGCTCACCGTGAAGCCAGCACCAAACTGACGTGACCACGTGCGGTTGGCACGGCTGAGGTACGTGCCAAACACCCGAGTTGTGCCCGAGCCATCGCTTCGCCCGACATAGCGAATGCGCTGCGCAGGCAGCTTCTCGTCGGCATTGAGCCCTTGAATGCTGGCGTGATTCCACGCGGGCACCGTGCCTCGGTAGATGTCGCTGACCACGTCGCCGGTCAGGCGCAATTTAGTCACCGAGGCTAAATTCATCGCCACGACGACCGCATCGGCACACATCGGCACTTGGATCAACCCGCCTTGCGACAGCTCAATGGGTGTCAATGGCCAGTCGGTGATGGCTACATCAAGCTTGCCGTCACGAAGTGCGACCAATCCACCGGATGAGCCCAGCCGTTGATAAGTCTCACCGCCATCAAACTTGCGAACCCACACATCCATCAGCGACTGTGCCAGTGTCGACCCACCGACGCTCAACGCGGTTGACTTCGGGGCTTCAGCGCTTGTTCGCCCCTTCGCTGGAGCCTGTGCCCAGGCTACGTTTGCGCTGCCAGCGGCGAGCGCGGCGACAAACTGACGTTTGGTCAATGTATTCATATAGTTCTTAACCTGATATCAAAACTGTTCTTTAGTTTAATTCATTCAAGGCGCTTGCCTCCCTTGCGCAAGGGTCGATACTCATGCCCGAAAGCGGTTGGTAATCGGGTAGCGCCAATCTTTGCCAAAACTTCGATGTGTGACGCGAATACCGACGGGGGACTGGCGGCGCTTGTATTCGTTGATTTGAATGAGGCGGGTGACGCGCTCCACATCGGCTGGTGCAAAACCCGCCGCCAAGAGCGACTCGATGCTGTCATCGTTTTCCATGTAACGCTCCAAGATGGCATCCAGCACCTCATAGGGCGGCAGGCTGTCTTGGTCGGTTTGGTCGGCGCGCAACTCTGCGCTGGGCGGCCGAGTGATGATGCGCTCGGGGATCGGGCTGCTCCCCGTGCCATTGGGGTCGTTGGCGTTACGCCACCGGCACAGCTCAAACACGGTGGTTTTGGCCACATCTTTGATGACCGCAAAACCGCCCGCCATGTCGCCGTAAAGCGTGCAGTAGCCGGTCGCCATCTCACTTTTGTTGCCTGTGGTGAGCACAATGGAGCCAAACTTGTTTGACAAGGCCATCAGCATGGTGCCGCGCACGCGGGCTTGGATGTTTTCCTCGGTTGTGTCTTCGGCGCGGCCCGCAAACTCGTGGGCCAATGAGGCTTTGAATGCTTCAAACTCCGGTTTGATCGAGATTTCGTCGTATCGAACGCCCAAGCGCCTGGCCATCTCACGGGCGTCAATCCAACTGATGTCGGCCGTGTAGGGGCTGGGCATCATGACGGTGCGCACCCGATCTTTACCCAGCGCGTCCACGGCAATAGCCAAAACCAAGGCAGAGTCAATGCCGCCGCTCAAACCCAGCAGCGCACCCGGAAAGCGATTTTTCAACACGTAGTCGCGAACCCCGAGCACCAAAGCGTCCCACAAGTCGGCCAGCGGATTTTGCTCCGGCGTGATGTCGCCAACTACTAAATCAATAGCATCCGAGTCAATGGATACCGTGACCAAGGGCATGTTTACCTCAAAACTAGGTGCTCTGAAGGCCAACTCACCTGTTTTACGCAGGCCGAACGACCGCCCCTCAAAAACCACCTCGTCTTGGCCACCCACGCCGTGGGCGTAGATGAGTGGCAAATTCGTCTCGCGCACCCGCTCGCGCATTTGCGCCTCGCGGTCCGCACCCTTGCCCACATGCCAAGGTGAGGCATTGATGACGACCAAAAGTTGCGCGCCAGCGGCCTTGCACTCAGCGGCTGGCGCAGCAAACCAAGCGTCTTCGCAGATCAACAGCCCCACTTTCAGCTCGCTCGACGCGGACTTGAGCGTGAAAACGCCACACTCAGCGCCCGGCTCAAAGTAGCGCCGTTCGTCAAAGACTTGGTAGTTTGGCAACTCGCGCTTGGCGTAGGTTGCAATCACAGAACCTTCGCACAACACGCTGGCGGCGTTGCTGCGATGCTGGATTGCGACCGATTTGCTGCGCACATCGCCTCCACTGGGGTGGCCCACCACGACATATAGGCCTTGGAGGTCAGCCAATTCACGGGCAACGCGAACCACTTCGGCCTGGGCAGCCTGTACAAATTTGGGGCGCAGCAGCAAATCCTCAGCCGGGTAACCACAGATGCTTTGCTCGGGGCTCAACACCAAGCGCGCGCCACTGGCATATGCTTGGCGCGCACCGTCAATGATCAACTGCGCGTTACCTGCTAGGTCGCCCACCGTAAGATTGATTTGCAGCGCCGCCACCATCACGTGGTCGTGCGTGTTTTTTGTGCCCACGGCACCTCGATCACTCATGTCAAATTCCGATTCACTTTTGCCCGCCGTTGATGTTAGCGCCAATGAAGAACCCACCCAAGTCAGCTTAATACAAGACCCTGGTGAGGTCGATGCCGCGCAATGGGACGCGCTTTTGGCCACCCAGGACAAACCCACCCCGTTTTTTAGCCACGCCTACCTGCGTGCGATGTTTGACAGCCAAAGCGCCACGCCCGAGACCGGCTGGCAAGTCGTGTTTGTGTTGCTGCGCTCGGGCGCCAAGCTGCTTGCGGCGACGGCGCTGTACATCAAAAGCCACTCCTACGGTGAGTACGTGTTTGACTGGGCGTGGGCCAATGCGTACCAGCAACATGGCTTGAATTACTACCCCAAGGCTTTGGTTGCATCCCCGTTCACGCCCGTGCCAGCCTCGCGGCTGTTGGCTGTCGATGACGCCGCACGAAGCAGCTTGGTGGGCGCCTTGATTGGCTTTTGCGAAACCCAAAAACTCTCATCGCTGCACGTCAACTTCTTAACTGACGCCGACCAGCGCGCCTGCGCCTCGCACGCCATGATGATGCGCAGCAATGTGCAGTTTCATTGGCAAAACACCAAAACGGGCTATCGCGACTTTGACGCATTCTTGGACACCTTGGCCCAAGACAAACGCAAAAAAATCAAAGCCGAGCAACGAAAAGTAGCCCAAGCCGGCGTGACTTGGCGCGTCAGCGCCGGTGCGGCGATCAGCAACGCCGATTGGCAGCTGTTTTATCGCTGCTACCAGCAAACCTACGCCGAGCACGGCAACCCGCCCTACCTCACGCCCGCGTTTTTTGAAGCCATGGCAAGCACGCAAGCGCACGCTTGGGTGATGTTCGTGGCCGAGAAAAACGGAAACCCAATCGCTACATCTTTGATAGCAGTAGATTCAATGAATCCGAGGACCAAGGGTCAAAAAGAGCTAAAAAAACCAGCTAAACGGGCTTTTGGACGCTATTGGGGCGCTTTGGATCGGGTCGACAGTTTGCACTTCGACGCTTGCTACTACCAACCGCTTCGCTGGTGCATCGAGCAGGGTTTTGCCACGTTTGAGGGCGGCGCGCAGGGTGAACACAAAATGGCGCGTGGCTTGATGCCGGTTCAGGCGTTTTCGGCGCATTGGCTAGCTCACCCCGGCTTTGCTGATGCGGTAGATCGCTTTTTAGACCGCGAAGGCGACACGATGACGCGTTATGTGAGCGAATTGGAGCAAAAACGCGTTTTTCGAACTCCGTCAACCGAAGCCTCAGATCGCTGATTGGTGTCTCTTTAGTGACGCAAAAACAGGAATTCCCCTCGCAGTTAGGCCGCGCTTGAGCGGGTACATTGTGCTGGACAAACACTTTGAGACACCCGCTCACATGCAAATGGCCGCACCCCAACAGCACAGCAAACCACCCCTCCACCCATCAAAAGATGGGATGAAAGCGCCAAGCAGCTTGCTGCTGGCCCTTGAAATGCGCGCATTTTGGGAGTTTGGCGCGGTATTGCCAAGCTGGCCTGTGTTGCAGCGAGCCCCCAAGGGCGACGGCCACTGCGTGGTGGTCTTCCCAGGCTTGAGCGCCAACGATGCGTCGACCGTGCCACTTCGCCGCTATTTGGAGTCACTGGGGTACGAAGCTCACGGCTGGGATCAAGGCTTTAATTTCGGCCCCCGTGCTGGCGTGTTGGAAACCGCACGCGCCCGCGTGGCCGGTTTGGCCAAACGCACCGGACGCCCGGTCAGCTTGATCGGCTGGAGCCTGGGTGGCATTTACGCCCGCGAAATTGCAAAAGAGTTGCCCGACTTGGTACGCAGCGTCATCAGCCTGGGGACGCCGTTTTCAGGCTCCCCGCGCGCGACCAACGCTTGGCGGCTGTATGAGTTGGTGAGCCAGCGCGACGTGGAGCGCGAAACCGACAACTACGACTTGCCCACCGCACCGTCTGTTCCGACCACATCCATCTACTCACGCACCGACGGCATCGTCGCATGGCAAGCCAGTGTGCAACGTTCAAGCCACGGTCACGCCAAAACAGAAAACATCGAAGTCCACGCCAGCCACTTTGGCATCGGGCTCAACCCCAGCGCCTGGTGGGCGGTGGCTGATCGGCTGAGCCAAGCACCAGAGTCATGGCAGCACTTCAAAGCCCCTCGCTTGATGGGCTTGCAGGGTTTGGTCTTCCCAGATCCCAATCGGGCGTGACTTGAGACATTTTTGATGTCATTTTGGCATCTGGTCTCCGAATTCATTGGGTTTGATGCTATCGATTGGTGAGTGAATGACGACCCACCCCGATGCCATCGTCACCCAGCCGTGGGCGAGTTGCTACAAGCGCAATTCACAGACTTGGCCCCAATCGCAGCTGATGAAAGCAGCTGCCGGCTGCTGCTTTCCATCTGCCATTCGCTGTTTGCTTTTTGCTGTCCAAACTTTCGACGTCGATGGAAACAGTGTCCCCCGCCTCAGGCAGGGCAGCGTGCAGCGCCTCCAAGCGGTCCTTTCTTTCTAGGACTTACGCAAGATTGTCCAAGCAAGGCGCAGGGACGACGACAGAGCCGTTAGCACGGATAGGAGCTGCAACGCCGCTGCGGTGGTTTTGCGTTAGCCCTAGTTTCGTAACAATTGTCTTGCATTTGCATGATTGATCGCCTAAGCTTTCCAACAAATCAAAATGCATCGACAACACCCTCACGCGCCTTTCGTAACAAGAAGATGGGAGCGCAAATTGGGTGGCTTTTGCACAAGGGACTTCAACTTGAACACTTTCCACGCTTTGCGTTTCTGGCTTATTGCACTCGTGCTCGCAACATCTGTTGGGAATGCCGCAGCCCAATTGCTAGCCCCCGGTCCGGCCTTTAAAAGTGGGGTATCTACTTGTGGCGGACTCACGCCCAATGGCAGTTTGGAACCCCCTTGCGCAGCCACTGCTGCAGTTTTTGAGTCGGCTGCCGTCGGGAACTGCCCCTCGGGCAGCTTTTTTGACTTAGGCACTTGGGCCTGTTACAGCTGTCCAAGCGGCTACGACAGAGGGAACTTTACCGACGCCATTGATGGCCCGCAAAGCTTGCGCGCAAAACACCTACACATCCAAGGCATCAACTTCGATTAAGGGCATCTTTGACCGTCCAATCACCACCACCGTTGCGATTTGGGTGGGTACTGCATGTCCGGCGGGTAGTTTTTTTGATGCGATCCGCGGTGGAGAATGCTATACGTGTAAAGAGGGCCACACTAGGACGGGTGCACATGTCGACGATCCAGAAGCTTGCGTTATCTTTCCGAGGGAAAGTTTAATGGCAGCCGTCAAAAGCCGCACGGGTGCCAAGGGCCTTGATTGTCCAACCGGTTATCGTTGGGACGGGATAGATGGGGGAACATGCTGGACGTGTCCGGCTGAGCACGTTCGGACAGGGAATTCCGTCAAGAGTAACGCTGCCTGTTCGGCGATCATTCCTCTCCAAAAGGCTACGGCCAAAGTTGTCAGCAAGGCTGCATGTAAGGCTGGTGAAGAGGTGGATCTTTTGATGAATCCAAAGCAGGGGGGTAATTGCTACACCTGCCCAGTCAACTTCAAGCGCAGTGTGTTTCACGTCAACAGCAAACTTGCCTGTGAAGGAGACCTGGGATACAACTACGCCAAAGCGACGCTGGTCACGGCCCTTTCGTGCCCGGCAGGCCAAACCTTTGATTTGGCTGGCAGGGATACCCCCGCGTTGGTGAATCGGATCAATACCCAAAACCGATCCGGTGCAGCTGTGAAGGCTGTGCCTTCGAAAAATGGCGCAACCTGCTGGAGCTGCCCAGTGGGTTACGTTCGCGGCCTCACCCCGATTTGGGACGGCAAAGCATGTGACTCCATTGCCATCGGCTGGACACCGCCGCCCTACACCCAGCCTGGTCTTTTCGGGTTGATAGGGGCACAAGAGGTCGTTCAAGAAATCATCAAAAACGACCGTGAGCTCATCCATGCGATTGCCCGGGATTACGCGGGCAAGGTGCAAGACCCCACGGTGCTGCAACAGGTCTGGGACGAAATCAGAGATACGCCGCAGCAAAGCGGGCCACTGATGCTGCTTGCCTATTCCCGCATGCTGGCTGCTGCCGATTCTCCCAATGTGGCTAGTGCAGCCGACAAGGCATTGCTGGACAGTTTCCAAAAAATGGCGGTGGCTTACAGAACCTTTCTTGCCGACCAAGCGTATCAAGCCTATTTGGAATGGAACCCTGCGGATTTCAAAAGAAACGAAGCTTATCGGGCGGCACTCATTGCCGCTACCGTCGTCACGTTCGGCGTTGCGGCGGGGCCGGCCGTTGGTGTCGATTTGTTGAAAAACAAGATCTACCCAATGCCGAGTTTCCCTGAAATCTCATTGAAAAAAACGGCCGAAGGTTGGGTGTCAGACCAAACACAGGGTTTTATGGTCAACAGGGTTTTGTTGTCAGACACGACTCAGCGCCTTGTTTTTAAGCATTCCGCGGGGCAAGCGGTGCTGACACGGACTGCGGTGGGTGAAATGGGAAAAGGGTTCAGTGAACATCTGGCCGCACTCATGGCGCAACGCGCGGGCTCACAAGCCGCAACCAAAGTCACCGGACGCATGGTCCTCGCGGCCTTGAAGGCGACTGGGCCGCAGTTCCTGATTGGTCTGGCCTCATTCTATTTCCACTTCGATAAGATATCAATTATCCAAGGCCAGTTGGAGATCGACTTGATCACCTCGGGGGTATTTTCCATTGCAAGCAAACCCATCTCCAAGTCGTCTTCGAGTGCGTCAAGGCTGGCGAAGACCTTGTT
>JANOPN010000011.1:0-19929 GCA_031421855.1 Comamonadaceae bacterium | reverse complement strand
ACCCAGCCCGACGGCACGCCTTTGCTCGCCGCGCAAATCAAAGCGCGCACTGCCACCGTGTTGCATGACCGTTTCGCTCGCGTTTGCACCGTGGCGCAGGCCACTGGGCCGCAATGACCTGGCTCGGTGTGGCCGCATGATTGATGTGTTCTTCGTCATCCAGCCACGCAGCATGGCGCTTGACTGGGCGGGGCCTGCCGAGGCGTTTCGCATCGCCAACCAAAGCCTCAGGCGCGAGGGCAGGGCCGAGGCCTTCAACTTGCGATTCATCGGCTCGCAAGCCGAATCAACCAGTTCCGTGGGCTTGCAAGTCACCGGCATTGAGGGCTATCCGGCCCATTTGCCGCCAGCGGCGTGGGTGGTTTTGGTGGGGCAACCCGACGAACACGCCGACTTGGATTCAAGCGACATGCGAGCGCTCACTCACTGGCTGCGTCAAGTCAGCGCTCAATTGCGTCCACCTCAACGCCTCATCACCATCTGCGCGGGTGCGGTGTTCGCCGCAATGGGCGGTTTGCTGGCTCACGCCAAAGTGACCACTCACCACCTTGAATTGGCAGCCCTCAAACGCGCTGAGCCCCTGTGCGATGTGCTGCCCCACAAGGTGTTCGTCATCGACGCCCCGCGCGGGGTATACAGCAGCGCGGGCATCACCACCGGCATTGATCTCGCGGTGCACCTCATCGCCGAAATCTGCGGTGAAGCCATTGCCGCGCGCACCGCGCAAGTGCTCGTCATGCCCCTGCGGCGTGGGCCTGACGACCCTGAGTTGTCGCCGTTTTTGCAAGGCCGCAACCACATGCATGCAGCTTTGCACCGGTTGCAAGACGCCGTATGCGCCAAACCCCAGCTTGATTGGTCAGTCACCGCAATGGCCGACGTCGCGTGCACCTCAACGCGCCAGCTCGCCCGCCTGTTTGCGCTGCACAGCCAAACCCAGCCGCTGGCCTATGTGCGTGGCATCCGAGTCGCCGCAGCCGCCAAAGCCCTGCAATCAGGCAGCTCCGTCAGCGCCGCAGCCGAACACGCAGGCTTCAACACCGACCTACAACTGCGCCGCGCATGGCGAGCCGAAGGCTACCCCGGCAGCCCACGCAACGCACACCCGTGACCCGTTCGCGCCGTTTACACGGTCAAAACCGTTGAGAATGGCTTGGGCGGCCAAATTATTGACGATATAGGCCATTGGTCACCGAATTCATTGAGGTTGTTGCTATGATTATTGAACCGACAATGCAACACGAATCAGTGGGGTCAAGCGGGGATTGGCAGGGTCTTGCATTCAAACACTCCCCTTGCTTCGCAGCGCCACCGCGCGACAGGGGGGATGTTTGAATGCAAGTGTTGAACCCAGCAATTCTGCGCATTCAGCGGCTCCTGATTCAGTAGCGGAAACCCCAATAGATCCGGTGACCAGAGGCGCTTTTTCCCTCAAATTTCAACTCAACCGGCGTTTTGCTGCGCTGGGGTCTCGCACGCCGACCCACGCAGTCGCAAACGCGGCCCAGTCGATAAACCGTCGTCCACCCAAGCGTCATCCTCGCGAAGGCGGGGATCCAGTTTTGGCGGGCTTTGGCATGCAAAAGGCATGCAAGATGGCAGACCTGACCCTCATTTTCTCTGGACGGATGTCGCCGTCCAGATCTGGAATGCCGTACTTGGCGTTGTGGTCGATCACCGCTTGGGTCGGGTCGGTGTTGGCTGACTCGGCGCTGTACGGGCGTGTGTTTTGCACGAGGAGGTCTTGCCAGTAGAGGGCCTCAAAGCTGTCGACTGGGAAGCGTTGACCAGCGATTACGACCGTTGTGTTTGCCCACGCGATGGTGTGACTGGGGTCATTGGCTCGTGCTTGCAGTTCTTCGGCGAATACCTTTTGTTCGATGCTGACAAGCGTGCCGTCCACCACTCGCTCAAACAAGCGCGTGGCTCCCCCGTTGAGGTCAGGGGTATCGACAACTCGCCCAATGAGCGTGCCGTCTGCGCCCTTGGTCTCTGCGGTAACTACACCGCTGGGGGTAACGGTTGTCGTGGTGGTGTTGCCGTCGTCGTCGGTGGTGCGGGTGCCAGTGGCCAGCACCTTACCAGCGCCATCGCTGACGATGATTTGTAGGCCCCAGACCCGAGGGTTGGTGACGGTTTCCTCCAATATGCCGCCTGCTCGGTCGTATTTTTGTCGCAGCACCACGCCATTGCTGAGCTCGACTTCGTTGACATAGCCACCGTTCAGACTCTTGAGGCGCATCTTGCCTACGATTTGGTTTTGCGCGTTGACGACATCTCGCACGCGTGCGCCGTCTTCATCTCGCGACTCGCCGTATACGGCATCAATTCGCAGTCCACCACTGCCCAGCAATTTACCCAAGACCCCGCTCAGGCCCATGGCCTCTCGGATGTCGACCGTGGTGTCGTTTACTTTGCGAATCCACAGGCCTGTGGCGGTCTCTGACCAGTCCGCGCCGTCGATTCGTGCGGTCTTAGCGCTGAGTAAGGAGGTTTCGTCAACACCCTTCAAGTTGCCATTTCGGTCATAGATGACGGTGGCTTTGTCGGGCTGGCTGATGCTGAGGTCGCCACTAACTGGGTCGTAGACGCGGCGCAGGCGGCTGGTCGGGTCAACCAACTCGAACTTGGCATCAGTAGCGTTCCAGCTCAATGTTTGTCCAGGATTTGTGGACAACACGGGTTTGCCATCGTTGGTGGTGAGCTGTTGAATCACGCGCCCGTCTTTGAGCGTGAACGTGTCCACGCGCACGCCTGCAGCGGCGTTGCCTGTGGGGTTGTTGTCGGTCGATCGACTGGCGATGTCGCCCAGTGCGAAGCTGCCGTCGCTTGGACCGCCGATGACTTTGGTGATGCGCTTGCCGTCTGGGGTGTAGATGCCGGTGAAGCCTTCTTGGGGATCGGCTTCGCCGTTGGCACTGTTGATGTTGATCTCGGTATGCAGATTCAGCGGCTTACCGTCGTGGGTGCGATTGGCCTGCACGGCACCGACTTTGATGCCGCTTGCGCCAAAGAAGCCCGTGAGCCCCTCCAGCATGAGGGCACCAATGCCACGGTCATATACGCCGCCAATGTCGGAGTGGCAGCCGGGTGAGGTGATCACGGTCACGCCAGCCAAGTTGGCCCATCGGTAGGCCTCAAAGCCTGGGCGGTACTCGTTTTGTGCAACGATGACGACCGTGTTGCCGCGCATGTTGTCGGGCAGGCTCATGTCGCGTGTGATGGTGGTGAAGACCGGGTCGAGCAAGGCAGCGGCGGCAATGCGCACCGAGCCGGGCGCAGCGACCACCGTGCCGTCTGTCAACACGAGTCCTCGTTCCTGCAAGAGTTGGGCAAAGACTACGGCGACTGCTGCGCCTCGGCTGAAGCCGACCATGGAAGCGGTGAGGTCGCCGGGGCCAGCGTTGGGGTTGGCTTGTTTCCACGCTTGGGCGGCTTCGGCAAACTCTTTTAATGCTTGGTTGGCAGCCGCCATCACCGGCCCAGTGGGCGCAATGCTGCCGTTGACGAGGATGTTGCCTTGGTCGCCGCCTGTGCCGACGCCTTTGTAGTAGCGTGATGCTTGGTTTGGGTTTCCGGCTTTCGCCGCTGCGTCAACTTGAACCTCCAGCTCACTCACGTTGGTCGTCTGCTCACCATTCGCTACTTTCGCCCGATCGTTTCCCGTACCGTCAAACGCGGCAAAGAAGTTGAAGCTGCCGATGCCAACAGTCGATTTGCTGGCGTTGGCAATTGCTTGTTTGGCGCGCTCGACTTCGGCGCGTTGTAGGTTGTCGAGGATCTTGAGGATTCGGGCGGCCATGGTGTTTCCTTGAGGTTTGATTTGTGTGGGGGAAGGTCAGTTGAGTTTGAGCACGCGACTGTGTTGGAAAATCGATGGGCCGTCATAGGGCTCAGTTCGGAGGCGAGCGGCATCGAGCACGACATACACAACCATGCGGTTCTCTCGAATCAGGAATGTGATCCGTACGCCATTCATATCCACCGGCAACTTCCCCTTGAGGATAAAAGTCTCCTCGTAGACCTTGTTGGTGGCTTTGTCTCGCCATTTGACGTAGAGCTCGTCGCCGATTCGGTAGCCGCCGGAGCTGCCTTGTCGTTGCCGCGGTCCAAACGCAATATCTGCTGGTGTCGGATTGATGATGATGGGGTTTTCTTTTGAACCGTAGCGGTGCGCCAATATTTCGATGTTCTGACCATCCGCGAATGCGTCAAAGTGCAACCCATGAAACACCTCGCGAGACTGCGCGGTCGCACAGGCGCCCAGGCCACCGATCATCGCGAGCAACGCAACAATCGCCATGCTGCGAAGCGCGAGAGTTGCGAACCGGCGGGTTTTATTGGGCTGCAACGCCAAGTGGGCCAACAGTCGTTGAAACACATGGCTCGATCGACCAATGCGTTGATCAATCGGAAAGCGTGGTGTGGCTTTAGATGGGAAGTTAGACATGTGAGACTCCTATTTCAGTAGCGCGGAAGTGAATGAATCCGGTGACCAGAGGTGGTTTTGACATCAAATTTCCTTGGGTTGGGTGTAATCGGCGGTTTGGCGTGAGGCTCGTCGCACTTGCAGGGGGTGCGCAAATGCCCGTTTCAGTCGTTCAGCACGGTTTTTAATGCCAAATCGGCACGTGGTCACCGGATTCATTGACTTCGTTGCTATTGTTTTCTTCATCATTCGATTCATCCTTCAGCTTCATTGGTTGTTTGCCCGTTCGCACCTTTGATGTTCGATCCCGATGCCTCACCTGCTTTTGCCGGATCAAGGCGGGCTTGTCGGCGCGCTCGGGGATGCGTCAACGCCTTGGCTTGCTCAATCGATCCCGCCAAATCATTGATCACGCTGTCATCACCCTCGGGCATGTCAGCAATCACCGCTGCGCCTGCGTGGACTGCCGCAATGGCGGTGTGGCGAGTCTCTAGGCTTCTGGGAATCAAGACCATGGGCACGCCTGCGAGCAAGGCTTGGCACACGGTGCTGTGCCCGGCGTGGGTGATGAGCACATCGGCATGGGCCAAGGCGTGGGCCATGTCGACATGGGTGGATTGGGCTTGGATGTGCTTGGCGTGCCACAGCACCAAGTCTGCATGTGATGCTCCGCGAATGACGGCGGTGGTGGACCATTGGCGGGCGAGCGGCTGGTCGCGCACGCCTTTGAGGTGCGGCAGCTCGGCGGGCAGGTAGACGAAGATTCGTTTTGAACTGGCTGGAGGCGTCATGCAGATGAGCGGTGAGCATTGAGGAGCGAGACGGGAGCGAAGCTGGCAACCCTTTGCATGCCGTTGCCATGCGCAGCGTAAGCCATAAGAGACTCTGGTATCGCCTAGGTAGTCGAGAGGCTGGCGATGCCGCGATTGATTTGGTTGGCCGCGACTGCGAAGCCGCGTTGAGGCGGCGGCGGGTGGGTGACACGCGACACTGCCGGCTTCGAACAACTCATAGGGCGTGACGTGGCGCGGTTGGCATTGCGGTGCAGCGGGTCGGTGCCGAGTGCCCATGGGCGTGATCCAGTGATCGAGATCGCGACCTGGCGAGAGTTGCGTCCGAAGCGCGTTGTTGTACGTGCAGGCACTCCAGCGAAAGGCCTATGATGAAATTGATAGCATCCAGCCCAATGAAACCGTTGACCAACGACCCAAAACACCCGAAGTAGCGTGATTCAAACCCGTCAATTCGCAAAACCACTTTGGGCTTGATGAAAACCCGAGTTCGGGCTAGAATGTCGGGCTTGCCAGTTTTTGGGCGAGAGCACGCGCGGCTAGAGTTCCACTGCTGCGCGCAAGTCAAACATTTCGGAACGGTTGAGTACTTTTCATGATCGATACACAAGCAGTTGTCAAAGACAACGCCCGCGCGGCCAACGACACCGGCAGTCCAGAAGTTCAAGTGGCTTTGTTGACCGCTCGCATCAACGAGTTGACGCCACACTTCAAAACACACCACAAAGACCACCACGGTCGCCGCGGTTTGTTGCGCATGGTGAGCCGCCGCCGCAAGCTGTTGGACTACCTCAAGTCCAAAGACGCTGACCGTTACACCGCGCTGATCGCCAAACTCGGCCTGCGCAAGTAAGGGTTCGCCAAACGTCAAACGCCTGATTTCGCATCCCCGCGGTCAGGCGTTTTTCATTGACAAGGTTGCGAGATTCACGCGCTGTGTCATTCCAAAAACCAATCGGCGATGGCTCATCGGTTTTTGGAATGGCATCGTGACTCAGGCCAGCTTGTCGATCCGGCGAAGCTAAACCCTTCGCATTTTCGAATCGGCGCGTGACCCCGCGGTTCCACGCCCACACAGGAGCATCCACATGAGCATCTTCAATAAAGTCACCAAAACCTTCCAATGGGGCGATCAAACCGTCATCATGGAAACTGGCGAGATCGCACGCCAAGCCTCCGGCGCGGTGCTGGTCAACATCCACGACACCGTGGTTTTAGCGACCGTTGTCGCGTCAAAAACCGCGAAACCAGGGCAAGACTTCTTCCCACTGACGGTGGACTACATCGAGAAAACCTATGCTGCGGGCAAGATCCCCGGCAGTTTTTTCAAACGCGAAGCCAAGCCCAGCGAGCACGAAACCCTGACCAGCCGCCTGATCGATCGCCCGATTCGCCCGCTGTTCCCAGAAGGCTTCTACAACGACGTGCATCTGGTCATCCACACGCTGTCGCTCAACCCTGAAGTTGACGCCGACATCGCTGCCTTGATCGCATCAAGCGCCGCCATGGCGATTGCAGGCATCCCGTTTGCAGGCCCCTTGGGTGCCGCTCGCGTGGGCCAGATCAATGGCGAATACGTGCTGAACCCCGGCCCAACCGCCCGCAAAGACTCCAAACTTGAAGTCATTGTGGCCGGCACCGAAGCCGCTGTGTTGATGGTGGAGTCAGAAGCGGACCAACAGTCTGAAGAGACGATGCTCGGCGCGATCATGTTCGGCCACAACGCTGGCAAGGTGGCGATTGCTGCAATCAATGAGTTGGTGCGCGACGCAGGCAAGCCGGTCTGGGACTGGAAAGCACCTGCAAAAGACGAAGAGCTGATTGCCAAAGTGGGTGTGTTGGGCGAAGAGAAAATCCGCGCGGCTTACCAAATTCGCAACAAACAATCGCGCACACAAGCTTGTCGCGAAGCTTACGCAGCCGTGATGGCCGGGCTCAAGGAGCAGGGCGTGGCGTTTGACTCGGTCAAAGTCGAAACCATGTTGTTCGACATCGAAGCCAAGATCGTTCGCAGCCAAATTTTGTCGGGCGACGCCCGCATCGACGGCCGCGACACGCGCACGGTTCGCCCAATCGAAATTCGCAACGGTATTTTGCCCCGCACGCATGGCAGCGCCTTGTTCACCCGTGGCGAAACCCAAGCCTTGGTCGTCACGACCTTGGGCACCGAGCAAAACGCGCAGCGCATCGACGCGCTGGCTGGTGAGTACACCGACCGCTTCATGTTCCACTACAACATGCCTCCCTTTGCCACCGGCGAAGTGGGCCGCATGGGTTCGACCAAGCGCCGCGAAATCGGCCACGGCCGTTTGGCCAAGCGCGCTTTGGTGCCGCTCTTGCCAAGCAAAGAAGACTTCCCGTACGTCATGCGCGTGGTCAGCGAGATCACCGAGTCGAACGGTTCGAGCTCGATGGCATCGGTTTGCGGCGGCTGCTTGAGCCTAATGGACGCTGGCGTGCCGATGAAGGCCCACGTGGCCGGCATTGCCATGGGTTTGATCAAAGACGGCAACCGTTTTGCCGTGTTGACCGATATTTTGGGCGACGAAGATCATTTGGGCGACATGGACTTTAAGGTCGCGGGCACCGTGAACGGCGTGACCGCACTGCAGATGGACATCAAAATCCAGGGCATCACCCAAGAGATCATGCAAGTCGCATTGGCGCAGGCTAAAGAAGCGCGCATGCACATTTTGGGCAAGATGCAAGAGGCCATGGGCGTGTCAAATGCAGAAGTGAGCAACTTCGCGCCGCGCTTGTACACGATGAAAATCAACCCAGAGAAGATTCGTGACGTGATCGGCAAGGGCGGCGCGGTCATTCGCGCACTAACCGAAGAAACCGGCACGACGATTGACATTGGCGAAGACGGCACCATCACCATTGCCAGCACCGATTCGGCCAAGGCTGACGAGGCCAAACGCCGCATCAGCGAGATCACGGCCGAGGTTGAAGTGGGAAAAATCTACGAAGGCCCGGTGACGAAGATTTTGGACTTCGGTGCTTTGGTTCAGGTGATGCCTGGGCGCGACGGCTTGGTTCACATCAGCCAAATCAGCCACGAGCGTATCAACAATGTGTCCGATGTGTTGGCTGAAGGCCAAATCGTGCGCGTGAAAGCCATCGAAACCGACGAGAAGGGTCGCGTCAAGCTGTCGATTAAGGCACTCTTGGATCGCCCAGAAGGCATGCCTGAAATGCCAGAGCGCAGCGAGCGTTTTGACCGTGGCGACCGCCCACCACGTTTTGACCGCGGTGATCGTGGCCCACGTGGTAACGACCGAGGTGACCGAGGTGATCGTCCCCCACGTTTTGATCGCGCACCGCGCCAAGACAACGGCGGTGATCAGTCGGGTCAGGCTCCACAAGGCCAGGCACCTCAAGCTCCCAACGACAACGCTGCCTCTTAAAGTGCTGTAGCCGCGTCGAATGTGGCGTGTGCTGCGAGTGACTCAAAGGTCCTTGCAGCTCACGCCCTTTTGACGTTGTGAGGCCGAGTTATTTTTTTGATCAATCCAAAGATTGCCATGCAAGCCATAGAAATTTCTCAAGCTGGCGCGCCTGATGTGCTGCGATTGGTTGAGCGCGCCGCGCCGGTCGCGGGCGCGGGCGAAGTACTGATCAAAGTGGCGGCAAGCGGCGTGAATCGCCCCGACGTCTTGCAACGCAAGGGCGCTTATGCGCCGCCGCCAGATGCGAGCGATTTGCCAGGTTTGGAGGTCGCGGGACACATCGTCGGCGGTGACGTTGACGCCATGGCTGGCGCTGGCTTAAAGGTTGGCGATGCCGTTTGCGCGTTGGCTCACGGTGGCGGCTATGCTGAATTGTGCGCGGTTGCGGTAGGGCACTGTCTGCCATGGCCCAAGGGCTTTGACGCGGTTCAGGCGGCGAGCTTGCCGGAGACGTTTTTTACGGTGTGGGCCAACGTGTTTGACCGCTCCAAGCTGCAAGCCGGTGAGACTTTGGTCGTGCACGGCGGCACGAGCGGCATTGGTGTGTGCGCCATCCAAATGGGCAAAGCTTGGGGTTGCACGGTGATTGCCACGGCGGGCTCCGCCGAAAAAGTGGCAGCGTGTTTGAGCCTCGGTGCTGATCATGCGATCAACTACCAAGAGCAAGACTTTGCGGCCGAGGTGCTGCGGATCACTGCCAATCGCGGCGCAGACGTGATTTTGGACATGGTGGCTGGCCCATACGTCGCACGTGGCGTGAGTTGCTTGGCCGACGACGGGCGTCTCGCGCTGATTGCGGTTCAGGGCGGGGTTGACGCGCAATTCAACGCCGGCTTGGTGCTTCGCAAACGCTTGAGCATTTCGGGTTCAACGTTGAGGCCTCGTACTGTGGCTTACAAATCGCATCTGGCTGCTGGTTTGCGAGCCAACATTTGGCCGTTGCTGGACTCAGGCGTGATCAAGCCGGTGATTCACTCCGTGTTTGACGCACGTGTTTCAGGCAATGCGGCGAAAGCTCATGCCCTGATGGAGTCCAGTGTTCATGTCGGCAAAATCATGCTCAAGTGGTGAATCAGATGCGTAAAAAAATCATCGCTGGCAATTGGAAGATGAACGGCAGCTTGCAAGCCAATCAGGCGCTGATCAGCGGCATCGGACAGGCTTGGGCGGCAGCAAACAGCGCAAAGCCGCTTTGCGAGGTCGTTGTCTGTGCGCCCAGCGTGTTTTTAGGGCAAATTTCTGCCTTGGTCGCCGGATCCATTGATTTCGTTGCTATAAAATTAGGATCGCAAGACATCTCTAGCCAAACCAAAGGCGCGTTCACGGGCGAGGTGTCGGGCGCGATGTTGGCTGAGTTCGGTGTGGGCTATGCAATTGTTGGGCACAGCGAGCGACGCCAGTATCACGTTGAGACCGATGCGGTCGTGGCTGCCAAAGCGGCTGCGGCGCTGGCATCAGGTATCACGCCCATTGTGTGCGTGGGCGAGAGTTTGGCTGAGCGCGAAGCCGGGCAAACTGTCGCGATCGTCTCGAGCCAATTGAAAGCCGTTTTGGATCAATTGGGAGCGCAGGCAGCTCAAATCGTGTTGGCTTACGAGCCAGTTTGGGCAATTGGCACCGGCCTGACTGCGACACCTGAGCAAGCGCAGGCCGTTCATTCAGCGCTGCGCGCCCAGCTGCGGGTGGCCAACGCCGAGCATGTGACAATTCTGTATGGCGGCAGCATGAATGCTGTCAATGCCGCCGAGTTGCTCGCACAAACGGATATCGACGGTGGCCTCATTGGCGGCGCGTCGCTGAAAAGCGACGATTTCGTTCGAATCATTTCCGCTGCGTCAACCGCGGCGGCTTAGTTGTTTTCATTGAGTTTTAGAGTTTTCAGGAGTTTTCATGGGTATTTTTAACACCATCGTCGTGGCATTGCAGTTGTTGTCGGCAATCATCATGATTGGTCTGGTGCTGATCCAGCACGGCAAGGGCGCAGATGCCGGTGCCGCGTTTGGCGGCGGCGGCGGCGGGTCGGCAAGCCTCTTTGGTGCCAGCGGTAGCGCCAATGCCTTGTCAAAACTCACAGCCGTGTGTGCAACGGTCTTTTTTGTCAGCACCTTGGGTTTGGCATATTTGAGCGGTGCACGCACCGACTCCAGTGGCTCTAGCGTGCTGCAGCGCGCGGCGGGCAATGCGCCTGCGGTGTTGCCTGTGGGTGGGGCTTCAGGCGCGGCACCGGCTACGCAAATCCCAACCTCCGTGGGTGGTGCGGTTCCTGCAGTTGCTCCAGCAGCGGTTGCGGCCTCAGGCGCAGCGGCTATTCCAACGACGCCAGCCAGCAAGTGAATTTTCGGGCTTTGTCTTGGCCCAACAGTTGAGGTGATCTAGCGGATTTTCCGCCAGCCGGGGGCTATTTTGAGGGGCTTTTCGGGGTAAACTCTAGGGCTTGCTGGATCACGCAATTTCCTCATGCGATGCAGCAAGAAAACCCGCCGACGTGGTGAAATTGGTAGACACGCTATCTTGAGGGGGTAGTGGCGAAAGCTGTGCGAGTTCGAGTCTCGCCGTCGGCACCAGAAAATTAGCCTCCAGACTGGCCGTTGCAGCGATTTGTCGCTGTGACAGCGTCTGGAGGTTTGAGCGGCGCAATGAACCTCGATCAATACCTCCCGATTCTGTTGTTCATCTTGGTCGGCCTCGGTGTCGGCGTCGTGCCCCAAGCACTGGGGTACATATTGGGTCCAAATAAGCCCAATTCAGAGAAAAACTCCCCTTACGAATGCGGGTTTGAGGCCTTTGAAGACGCTCGGATGCAATTTGACGTGCGCTACTACCTGGTCGCCATTTTGTTCATTTTGTTCGATCTGGAGATCGCGTTCCTGTTTCCTTGGGCTGTTGCTTTGAAGGACATCGGTGCCACCGGCTTTTGGGCGGTGATGTCGTTCTTGGGTATCCTCGTAGTGGGTTTTGTCTACGAATGGAAAAAAGGAGCCCTAGACTGGGAATGAACCATGATTGAAGGCATTTTCAAAGAAAACATCGCCACGACATCCGTCGACGCCGTTTTCAACTGGGCTAAAACGGGCTCACTTTGGCCAATGACGTTTGGCTTGGCTTGCTGCGCTGTCGAGATGATGCATGCTGGTGCTGCCCGCTACGACTTGGATCGGTTTGGCATCGTTTTTCGGCCCAGTCCGCGCCAGTCTGACTTGATGATCGTTGCTGGCACGCTGTGCAACAAAATGGCACCCGCTTTGCGCAAGGTGTACGACCAAATGCCCGAGCCGCGTTGGGTGTTGTCAATGGGCTCGTGCGCCAATGGCGGTGGCTACTACCATTACAGTTATTCGGTCGTGCGCGGTTGTGACCGCATCGTGCCGGTTGATGTGTATGTACCCGGGTGTCCGCCGACGGCTGAGGCATTGATGTACGGCATCATGCAGCTGCAGCAAAAAATTCGCCGAACCAACACGATTTCAAGGGCTTGACCGTGCAACCAGTGAATTTTGAAGGTGCGCGCTCGTGACAACTTTGTATTTTGATGCGTTGCTGCTCAAGTCGCGAGTTGAAGCTGTCTTGGGCGGCATGGCCAAGCAAGTGTTGGTGTCGATGGATGAAGTCACTTTGACGGTGGCAGCCAATGACTATCACGCTTGCGCCAAATTGCTGCGCGACGGCGACGGCCTGTACTTTGACCAATTGATGGATTTGTGCGGGGTTGACTACTCGGACTACAAAGACGGTGCCTACAGTGGGCCGAGGTTTTGTGTTGTGTCGCATTTGCTCAGCGTTCGTTTGAACCAACGCCTGCGGCTCAAAGTCTTTGCAGCAGATGATGATTTTCCGGTCGTTGCGTCCGTCACTGAATTGTGGACGGCTGCGAATTGGTTCGAGCGCGAAGCTTTTGATCTGTTTGGCATCGTCTTTGATGGTCATGCCGATTTGCGTAGAATTTTGACTGACTATGGTTTCATCGGGCATCCCTTCCGCAAGGATTTTCCGACCTCGGGGCATGTCGAAATGCGATATGACGCCGAGCAGCGCCGGGTCATTTACCAACCTGTGACCATCGAGCCAAGAGAGATCACGCCCCGCGTGATTCGCGAGGAAAACTACGGCGGCATCAAGCATGGCTGAGATCAAGAACTACACACTCAACTTCGGGCCACAGCATCCAGCGGCGCACGGCGTGCTTCGCTTGGTGCTGGAGTTAGACGGCGAGGTCATTCAGCGCGCAGATCCGCACATTGGCTTGCTGCACCGCGCGACTGAGAAGTTAGCGGAGAGCAAGACTTACATCCAGTCGCTGCCCTACATGGACCGCTTGGACTATGTGTCGATGATGTGCAATGAGCATGCATATTGTTTGGCCATCGAGAAAATGATGGGCGTCGAGGTGCCTGAGCGCGCGCAATACATCCGGGTGATGTTCTCGGAGATCACGCGGCTGCTCAATCATCTCTTGTGGCTGGGTTGCCACGGGCTTGACTGCGGCGCGATGACGATTTTCCTGTACGCATTTCGCGAGCGTGAAGATTTGTTTGATGTGTACGAAGCGGTCTCAGGCGCGCGCATGCACGCCGCGTATTTCCGCCCGGGCGGCGTGTACCGCGACTTGCCAGCCAGTATGCCCCAGTATCAAGCGAGCAAAGTGCGCAACGCCAAGTCGATGCGCGCCATGAACGACAACCGAAGCGGCACCGTGCTGGACTTCATTGACGACTTCTCCAAGCGGTTCCCGACATACTTGGACGAATACCACACACTGTTGACTGACAACCGGATTTGGAAGCAGCGCACGGTCGGCATTGGTGTCGTTACGCCCGAGCGTGCTTTGAACCTCGGGTTCTCCGGGCCGATGCTTCGTGGCTCGGGTTTTGCATGGGACTTGCGCAAGCAACAACCGTACGACGTGTACGCCAAGATGGACTTTGACGTTCCAGTTGGCAAAACAGGTGACTGTTACGACCGCTACTTGGTTCGCATGGAAGAAATGAAGCAGAGCAATCGCATCATCCAGCAATGCGTGACTTGGTTGCGCGCGAACCCTGGGCCAGTGATCACCGACAACCTGAAGGTGGCTGCGCCGTCGCGCGAGGGGATGAAGTCCAACATGGAAGAGTTGATTCACCATTTCAAACTCTTCACTGAAGGATTTCATGTGCCGCAGGGCGAAGCTTACGCGGCTGTTGAACATCCGAAGGGTGAGTTTGGCATCTACATCGTCAGCGACGGCGCGAACAAGCCCTATCGTTTGAAAATCCGAGCGCCAGGGTTCGCCCACTTGGCCGCTTTGGATGAAATGTCCCGTGGTCACATGATTGCCGACGCGGTCGCAGTCATCGGCACCATGGACATCGTGTTTGGAGAGATTGATCGATGAACCCAAACGACCAAGTGGTTTTTAGCGCTGCAACAATTGCACGTTTTGACATGGAAGTAGCGAAATACCCCAGCGATCAGCGCCAGTCTGCGGTGATGGGTTGCTTGGCCATCGTTCAGCACGAAATGGGATGGGTCAGCACGGCATCTGAGCAAGCGGTGGCCAAGCATTTGGGCATGACCGCGATTGCGGTTCACGAAGTCACCACGTTTTACAACATGTACAACCAACGCCCTGTGGGTCGCTTCAAGTTGAATGTGTGCACCAATTTGCCCTGTCAGCTTCGCGACGGCCAATCGGCGTTGCATTATCTTGAGAAAAAACTGGGTGTGGCGATTGGTGGCACCACCGCCGATGGTTGCTTCACGTTGCAGCCGTCGGAGTGTTTGGGTGCGTGCGCCGATTCGCCGGTGCTTTTAGTTAACGATCGACACATGTGTAGCTTCATGAGCCACGAAAAACTTGACCAACTCATTGATGGTCTCAGAGCCTCTGAGGCAACATCAGCATGACCAGTGCAGCGAATATTTTGGCGCAGTTTCAAGCCACTGGCGTTCAATCCAGTTTCCACGGGCGGCACATCAGCCCCCAGATCATGGATGGCCTAGACGGCAAGAATTGGCAATTGAAAGACTACGTGGCGCGCGGCGGCTACGTCGCCCTTCGCAAAATTTTGGCGGGGCTCGATGGATCTGAGCCCATGACCCAAGATCAAGTCATTGCCACAGTCAAAGAGTCTGCGCTTCGCGGGCGCGGAGGCGCTGGGTTTCCGACAGGGTTGAAGTGGAGCTTCATGCCGCGCCAATTTCCGGGGCAAAAATACCTGGTTTGCAACAGCGACGAAGGCGAGCCTGGCACCTGCAAAGACCGAGACATTTTGGAATTCAACCCGCACATCGTCATCGAAGGCATGGCCATTGCCGCGTTCGCGATGGGTATCAGTGTGGGTTACAACTACATCCACGGTGAGATCTTCAAAACCTACGACCGGTTTGAGCTTGCCTTACAGCAGGCGCGTGAAGCTGGCTTTTTGGGTGATGCCATCATGGGCAGCAGCTTCAACTTTCAGCTGCATGCGTTCCATGGTTTTGGTGCATACATTTGTGGTGAAGAGACGGCGTTGCTTGAGTCGCTCGAAGGCAAAAAAGGGCAGCCTCGCTTCAAGCCGCCGTTTCCGGCGAGTTTTGGCTTGTACGGCAAGCCCACCACCATCAACAACACCGAGACATTTGCAGCGGTACCTTGGATCATTCGCAATGGCGGCGCAAGCTATTTGGCGTGTGGCAAGCCCAACAACGGCGGCACCAAGATATTCTCGGTCAGTGGCGACGTGGCGTTGCCGGGCAACTATGAAGTGCCGATGGGCACACCGTTTTCCAAGCTGCTCGAGCTTGCGGGTGGCATGCGGCCAGGTCGCACACTCAAAGCAGTGATTCCGGGTGGGTCGTCAATGCCCGTTTTGCCGGCCGACATCATGATGGACACCACCATGGATTACGACTCGATCGCCAAGGCGGGGTCGATGCTGGGGTCAGGGGCAGTCATTGTCATGGATGATTCGCGCTGCATGGTCAAGAGCTTGCTTCGGTTGAGCTACTTTTACATGCATGAAAGTTGTGGCCAATGCACGCCGTGTCGCGAGGGCACCGGCTGGCTTTGGCGCATGGTCGATCGCATCGAACACGGGCACGGCCGCGAAAGCGACATCGAGCTACTCAACAGCGTGAGCGACAACATTCAGGGGCGCACGATTTGCGCGCTGGGCGATGCCGCCGCCATGCCCGTGCGAGCCATGATCAAGCATTATCGACACGAGTTCGAGCACCACATCACGCACAAGACCTGCATGGTCCCAGCCTACGTCTGAGAATCTTGCACCAGCGTCAACAGAGCAATAAACATGGTTGAAATCGAACTAGACGGTCAAAAGCTGCAAGCCCACGAGGGCAGCATGATCATGCACGCCGCTGAAGCCGCTGGGACCTATATCCCGCACTTTTGTTATCACAAGAAGCTCAGCATCGCCGCCAACTGCCGCATGTGCTTGGTCGACGTGGAGAAAGCGCCCAAACCGATGCCGGCGTGCGCCACGCCTGTGACGCAAGGGATGGTCGTTCGCACCAAAAGCGACAAAGCGATCAAAGCTCAACAAGGCGTGATGGAGTTTTTGCTGATCAATCACCCCTTGGATTGCCCAATTTGTGATCAAGGCGGTGAGTGCCAATTGCAAGACTTGGCCGTAGGCTATGGCGGTTCGGCATCGCGTTACGAAGAAGAAAAGAGAGTGGTATTCCACAAAGACGTCGGTCCGCTGGTCAGCATGCAGGAGATGAGCCGCTGCATCCACTGCACGCGCTGCGTGCGCTTCGGTCAAGAGGTTGCGGGCATCATGGAGTTGGGCATGAGCCACCGTGGCGAACATGCCGAGATTGAGACTTTTGTTGGCCAGTCAGTTGACAGCGAGCTGTCCGGCAACATGATCGACATTTGTCCGGTTGGTGCACTAACAAGCAAGCCGTTTCGCTACTCGGCCCGCACATGGGAGCTTTCACGACGCAAGTCGATCAGCCCGCATGATTCGACTGGCTCCAACCTCATCGTGCAGGTCAAGGCGAACAAGGTCATGCGTGTTGTGCCCTTGGAGAATGAATCGATCAACGAGTGCTGGATTGCCGATCGAGACCGTTTCAGTTACGAATCGCTCAACGGAGATGAGCGGCTGACTCAGCCCATGATCAAGCAGGGCGGGGACTGGAAGCCAGTGGATTGGACCACCGCGCTCGAATATGTTGCCAATGGCATCAAGCAAATCAGCGCTGTCCATGGCGCGAACTCTGTCGCAGCGCTCGTGAGCCCGCACAGCACCATCGAAGAGTTGTTTTTAGCGGCGTCGCTTGTGCGCGGACTTGGCAGCGACAGCATCGATCACCGAGCGCGCGCCGCGCAATTTCGAAGTGGTGGAGGTGTCCGTTGGCTCGGCTGCTCGATTGCCAAACTCTCGACGCTGCAACGTGTTTTGGTTGTTGGGTCGAACTTGCGCAAAGATCACCCGTTGTTTGCGCAGCGCGTTCGCCAATCCGTGCGCAAAGGTGCCCAAGTTCACGCCATCACGTCAGTTGATGCCGATTGGGCCATGCCACTTGCGAGCGTTTCTTGTACCGCCTCGGTCAATTGGCTTGGCGAATTGGCTGCCATTTGTGTGTCGATTTCGGCTGAGAAGTCGCTTGCATCGCCTCTGCCGGCTCAGTTCGTCGCAACCGCGACGGCGGCGTCAACCGCGATTGCGAAGAGTTTGCTCGGCGGCGAACGAAAAGCAATTTTGCTGGGCAATGCCGCAGCGCATCACGCCCAAGCTGAAGAGTTGTTGGCGCTTTGTGAGTGGATCGGTCAGCAAACCGGGGCAAGCGTGGGTTACCTCACCGAAGCCGCCAACACCGTTGGCGCGCAAATGGTCGGGGCGCAGCCACGCGCAGGCGGCTTGAACGCTGGTCAAATATTGAGCGGGCAGGCTAGGGCTGTGCTGTTGTTGAACAACGAGCCAGCACACGACTCTGCCGTTGGGGCCTTAGCGCTCAACGCCAGCGAGATGATCGTGTCGCTCAGTCCATTCAAAGCGAATATGGACATTGCCGATGTGCTGTTGCCCATCGCGCCATTCACCGAGACCTCGGGGACGTTTGTGAACGCCGAGGGCGTTGCCCAAAGCTTTCACGCGGTGGTTAAACCGCTTGGCGACACGCGGCCTGCATGGAAAGTGTTGCGAGTACTGGGTAACTTGCTTGGTTTGGACGGCTTTGCCTATGAGTCGACCGAAGACGTGCTCAAAGCGGCGAGCGTCGATTCATCGCAACTCAGTAATGAGTCGACAGTTGCTATTAATAGAATAGCATTTAGCCCAATGAATCCGGAGACCAGAGAGCAAAAAGTCGTCAAAATCTATCAATTGGACGGCTTGGTGCGCCGCGCGGCATCGTTGCAGCTGACAGCCGATGCCCGCGAGGAGGTGAGCGCATGATCGACACCCTTTTCAGCATGGGGCAGGGGTTGATCGCCGCACCTTGGTGGGCGGCGATGGCCTGGCCAGTGATTTGGACTTTGATCAAGATCATCTGTGTGGTTTTGCCGTTGATGGGTTGTGTGGCCTATCTCACGCTTTGGGAGCGAAAAGCCATTGGCTGGATGCAAATCCGCATCGGCCCTAACCGCGTAGGTCCGCTCGGCCTGTTGCAACCAATTGCTGATGCCATTAAGTTGCTGACCAAAGAGATCATCATCCCAGCGGCATCGAACAAACGATTGTTCATCTTGGGCCCGATCATGACCATCATGCCCGCGTTGGCGGCGTGGGCGGTTGTGCCGTTTGGCCCCGAAGTGGCGCTCTCCAACATCAATGCAGGCTTGTTGTTTGTGTTGGCGATCACATCGATGGAGGTCTACGGCGTGATCATCGCAGGCTGGGCAAGCAATTCCAAGTACGCATTCTTGGGCGCGTTGCGCGCTTCCGCTCAAATGGTGAGCTACGAGATTGCCATGGGTTTTTGCTTCGTTGTCGTGCTGATGGTGTCTGCTTCTCTGAACTTGACCGACATCGTCATGGCGCAAGCCAAGGGCGAGTTTGCAGCAAGCGGACTGAATTTCTTGAGTTGGAATTGGCTTCCGTTGTTACCGATTTTTGTGGTGTACATCATCTCGGGGATTGCTGAGACCAACCGCCATCCGTTTGACGTGGTTGAGGGTGAATCAGAAATCGTCGCCGGGCACATGGTTGAGTACTCAGGCATGTCGTTTGCAATGTTCTTCTTGGCCGAATATGCGAACATGATTTTGGTCGCGACCCTAGCGGCAATCATGTTCTTGGGCGGCTGGTTGTCACCCATCGACAGCGACTTATTTAATTGGATTCCTGGCTGGATCTGGCTTGGCTTGAAGGCGTTTTTTGTCGTCACATTGTTCATTTGGGTGCGTGCAACTTTTCCGCGTTTTCGCTATGACCAAATCATGCGACTCGGTTGGAAGATTTTCATCCCAGTGACCTTGGTTTGGTTGGTTGTCGTCGGCGCATGGATGCAGACGTCTTGGAACATTTGGAAGTAAGTCAGGCACCACGAATGACCACCACCGCCATTAATTTTGACGCCTCAGCGGCCATACCAAGCAGGTTCTCTTGGGGTGACTTTTTCAAGAGTTTTTTGCTGCTTGAGCTCTTCAAGGGCATGTCGCTGACTGGGCGGCACGCGTTTCGCCGCAAGATCACAGTTCAATTCCCCGAAGAAAAGACGCCACAATCGCCTCGGTTTCGGGGATTGCATGCGCTGAGGCGCTATGAAAACGGCGAAGAACGCTGCATCGCGTGCAAGCTGTGCGAGGCGGTTTGTCCAGCAATGGCGATCACGATCGAGAGCGACGTGCGGGCAGATGGTTCGCGCCGCACCAGCCGATACGACATCGACCTGACCAAGTGTATTTTTTGCGGGTTTTGCGAAGAAAGCTGCCCGGTTGACAGCATCGTTGAGACCCATATTTTGGAGTACCACGGCGAGAAACGCGGTGACCTTTATTTCACCAAAGACATGTTGCTCGCCGTCGGCGACCGGTATGAGAAAGAAATTGCAGCAAGCCGCGCTGCCGATGCGCCGTACCGCTGAGCACCGCGAACAAGACGCCTCGTCGCAAAACAGACAAACCCATGGATTCCAAAACCGCACTCTTCTACATATTCAGCACGGTGTTGCTGTTTGCCGCCTTCATGGTGATCACTGCAAAGAACATGGTGCATGCTGCGCTGTATCTGGTGCTGTCGTTCTTTCAAGCTGCCGCCATTTGGGTGCTGCTGAAGTCTGAGTTCTTGGCTCTGTCACTGGTGCTCGTGTACGTGGGCGCGGTGAT
>JANOPN010000010.1:0-17246 GCA_031421855.1 Comamonadaceae bacterium | reverse complement strand
GCCGAGATCGCCGTTCCTGAGGTTACTTGGTTGTTGAAGCTGCCAGTCGTGAATCCAGTGACGTTGACTGAGTAAGCGCAGGTCTGGTTAAGCGGAACCGATGCACCGAAAATCGCGAATGTACTCGAGCCGATAACCGATGAATATGAGCCGACAGTGCAACCCGCACCGGCAACTGCGGGTGATGCAGGGCTCCCAATCACGAATGCGGCTGTGCCCCCCGATGTTGGAAACACGTCAAACAGCGACAACGATGTCAAGGCTTGCGCGCCCGGCGCGTTGTTGTTGACTATGAGTTGAAGCCGCGACAGTTCGCCGCCTCGGATCGACAACGGTGTGAATTCTTTGTTGAGAACAAAATTGGCAGCCGTGCCGCCAGCGATCAATATTGCGGTTACCGCAGCTCGGTTGCTGAACCCTTCAGTTGTGGTGACGCCGCCAACCGGTATGGTGTTGGTCGCAGAGCCAGTCGACAGCACGCTGGCTCGCACGAGGCAACTTGTTGATGCCCCGGTTATGAAGCCGCCACTGAGCGTGATGGTGTTGCCCGCCGGATTGGCCGACGCGGTACCGCCGCAGTTGCTGAAAAGCGCTGATGGATTGGCAACCGTCACTCCCGCAGGTAGGTTGTCAGTGAACCCAATGCCGTTGATGGGTGGCGCGCCATTGGCTGTTCGGCGCGTGACGGTGAGGGTCAGCAAGCTTGTCGTGTTGGGTGGAATGGCGGTTGGCGCAAAAGTCTTGCCCAAGGTGATTGGGTCCACGACTGCCAGCGTTCCAGCGATGGCAAATGTGTTCGTGCCTGCGGTTGAGCTGATCGTTCCGGCTGGCAAGGTGTTGTTGTAGTTACCCGCAACGACAGTGGGTGATATCGCGACTGGGAAGGTGATCTGGCAGTTCGTTCCCGCATTGATGAAGCCGCCGGTCAGCGCGAACGACGTACTGCTCGTTGTGATCGCCCCGCCACACGAGTTCGTGATTGCAGGAGTCGCGAGCACGGTGAAAGAACCCAGCGCGCTCATCGAGCGTAAGTTGTCGATGAACGCGACGTTCGCCGCACCCGAGATGCTGTTGTTTCTCAAGGCAATGATCAGTGTGGTCGTTCCCCCAGCGACGCGTGTGGCCGGCGCAAAGGTCTTTGTGCCGCTGATGTCAGCGATGCCGATTAAGGCTACGTTGCCGCTGGAGCTGAAGTTTGGCAATCCGACACCATATGCCCTAGCGGCAATGTTGTTGTTATACGTCCCCTCGGCCGTCAAGCGAACGGGGACCGTCACCACACACGTGCCGACGTTGCCGCCGCTTGAGTTGTCTGACGGCGGGATGGTGGCGTTGTTGATTCGGATTGAGGTCGAACCAACGATCAATGCGCCGCCCGCTGCGTTGGTGAAGCTGATCGAGCCGCCGCACGATGGCGACGCCACAGCCGGGCCATCAATCGTGACAAATGAGGGTAAGGTGTCGGTAAGCCCCGCTCCGGTGATGGTTCCGAGGTTTCGATTGGACATCGTGATCGCGAGCGAACTGACGCCCGGAATAACGACTGCATTCGGCGTGAAAACTTTGGTTGCCGCACCGCCAGACTGAAGGCTGATGTTGGTGTTGACCGCAGTGCTACCGACTCCAAGGCTGTTGGTGATGTTCGCCGGTATTGAGTTGGTGATGTTGCCACTCTGCGCACGGTTCAAATCCCAAGCAAACACCATGAATGTGATGGTGCAAGCGCCCGGTACAGCGCCCGTGCGACCAGGAAGCGCGCCGCCATTGATTCGCAGCCCTGAGCTGGTGTCAATCAAGGTGCCGCCCAAATTGTCGACCAAAGTCCCACCACAAGAGTTGGAAATGCCTGCGACATTGGTCATTGAAATACCCGCCGGAAGGGTGTCAGCGATCGTGAACGTGGCCGAGGCAACGTTCGAGTTGCGAATGACCAGCACGAAGCTGGCCGTGGCGCCGCCGTGTATGAAGTTGGGTGTTGCGGTCTTCGCGACGACCAGCGGCGCGAGCGGGTTCGTGTTGAGCGTTGCGGCCCCTGGGTCAGGGTTTGTGCCTTCGGATGACGTCAAAGACCCGGCGGGGATGGTGTTGACCAGTGACTGGCTGGGGCTGAAATTCGTGACGGCAAAGCTGATCGAGCAGGTCACGGGGTTTGCGGCTGTGCCGGCGGGCACTTGGCCGCCGCTGAGCCTGATGGTGGTGTCGCCGCTCGCGATAGGGCTGCCGCCCACGTTGGTCACCGTGCCCAAACACGAATTGGACTGCAATGGCCCGATCATCACGATACCAGCCGGAAAGTTGTCCGCCAAAGTCGTCGCGGTGGCAATTGCGGGCACATTATTGGTGATCACGATCACCAAGGTTGACGTTGCGCCCGGATCAATCGTCGAAGGCAAGAAGTTTTTGTTGACCAAGATTACGGCGTGCGAGCTGGACACACCTGTCAGCACGAGTGCGAGTGAAAACCCGAAGACTCGCAAGATCCACATCAGTGTCGCAACCGTCTTCCCCATCAAAAACGCACCTCAATACTTTTGCTCTATTGTTGTCCCCATTATTGCGCATTGAAGCGACGTCGCTGCGACGGATAATTCGCATATGAATGATTCTTTTGGTCGGGTTTCGTGGCGACTTCGGCTGTCACCGTGGATTCAAGGGTTCGACGGCCCGTTGTTGGTCGCTTTGATGCTGCTGGCGGCCGCCGGGATGCTCACGATGTACTCCGTTGGGTTTGACCACGGAAGCAGATTCGTTGACCATTTTCGCAACATCGCGATCGCGGGGACCGTGTTATTTCTCGTTGCTCAAATTCCACCTCAGCGACTGATGCAATTCGCGGTGCCAATATACGTCGTGGGGGTTGTGCTTCTCGTTGCCGTGATGGTTTTTGGCATCAGCAAAAAGGGTGCCAAACGCTGGGTAAATGTCGGATTGGTCATTCAGCCCAGCGAGATTTTGAAAATTGGGCTCCCGTTGATGCTGGCTTGGTGGTTTCAGCGTCGAGAGGGGCAATTGCGTGCCATCGACTACGTCGTCGCGGCGGTGCTGCTCTTGATCCCGGTCGGGCTCATCATCAAGCAGCCCGATTTAGGAACAGCGCTCTTGGTGCTCAGCGCGGGCCTCTACGTGATGTTTTTTGCCGGTTTGAGCTGGAAAATCATTGTTCCACCCGTTGTTTTAGGTGTTCTTGGGATTTTGGGGATCGTCTGGTTTGGATCGGACTTGTGTGCTGATGGCGTCGATTGGCCGATGCTTCATGGCTACCAACAGCAGCGCGTCTGCACCTTGCTCGATCCGACGACGGACCCTTTAGGCAAGGGTTTTCACATCATTCAGGGGATGATTGCGATTGGTTCTGGCGGTGTCACGGGCAAGGGCTTCATGCAAGGCTCTCAAACGCACCTCGAATTCATCCCTGAGCGAACCACAGATTTCGTTTTTGCCGCATTTTCTGAGGAGTTTGGATTGCTGGGCAACCTGTTGCTGATGGCTGGGTTTGCTTTTTTGGTTTTGCGTGGCTTGATCATTGCACTCAATGCGCAAACTCTTTTTTCACGGTTGTTGGCGGGCAGCATCACCTTGATTTTCTTCACGTACGCGTTTGTCAACATGGGTATGGTCAGCGGCATCTTGCCCGTTGTGGGCGTGCCGCTGCCGTTCATCAGCTACGGCGGTACCGCCATGGTTACCCTTGGGTTTGGACTGGGTATTTTGATGTCGATTGCTCGAAGCCGACGGGGCTCTCGGTGAGCGACACCCGCTCAGTTGACGCAGTCTGTGTTGTCGGAGTCGGTTGCATGGGGCGACCCATAGCCCTGCGCCTCATCGAACAGGGCTGGCGAGTCGCTGTGGCCGATCTGTTGCCATCTGCGCAGGCGTTTTTTGATGAAAATACCCAACTGGTCTCCGGATTCATTGACTTCTATGCTATAAAAAATGCAGTGGTTGTTTTGTGTGTGGTGGATGCGGGTCAAGTCAATGGGGTGTTGTTTGGACACCCAAGCGGCCCTCATGACGGGCATCACGGGCTTGCGCTGCGCATGCAGCCGGGTTCGTGTGTGATCATTTGTTCGACCATTTCGCCAACTCAAATGGCAGGTTTTGATAAGCGCTTGGCAAGCCTTGGCCTTGATTTAATTGACGCGCCCATGTCTGGTGGACCTGTTCGAGCACGCGCTGGCACGATGAGTTTGATGGTCGCTGCAAGCGAGCCAGTGTTGAGCCGGCAACGCTCACTTTTGGACGCGATGTCCAGTCAAGTTCATGTTGTCAGCCACCGCATTGGAGACGCGAGCAAGCTCAAACTGGTGAATAACCTGCTCGCGGCGACAAATTTGCACGCAGCCGCATCGTCCCTGTTGTTGGCGCGGCAGCTGGGGCTTGACGTGACTATCGCTCAAGCCGTGATTGATGAATCAAGTGGCCAGAGCTGGATTGGTCAAGATCGCATGCGGCGCTATCTCGTTGGCGACGTGAAAGTTCATGCTCAACTGGGGCTCTTGGCCAAAGACACCCGATTGGCGCTTGGCATGTGTGCAGATGCGGGTCTTGAAGCGGGGTGGGCGCACATCGCGTCAGCCAAATTTGCGAGCGCCGTTGCGCTTGGGCGCGCTGCGCAAGACGACTCCACTCTCATCGATTGCGTGGATTTTGAGTGAATTTGTACCCAAAAGGCATTACACCCCTTGCTAAGTTAGCCCGCAGGCGGTACAACCAGCGGTGCCAGTGTCGTCGCCAATCCGAATTGGTATTTTGAGTCCTCAACTTCTTGGAGCATCCATGGCTGGAAAATTCGATCTTAAAAAGTCAAAAAACGACAAATATTTCTTCAATTTACTTGCCTCAAATGGCCAGATCATTTTGACCAGTGAGATGTACGAGGCCAAGGCCAGCGCCAACAACGGAATTGAGTCTGTTAAGAAAAACGGCGCGGACGACGCTCGTTATGAGCGCTTGGTGAGCACGAAAGGCGAGCCGTATTTTGTGTTGAAAGCCGCAAACCATCAGGTTATCGGCAATAGCCAGATGTATAGCAGTGAAACCACTCGCGACAACGGCATTGCTTCATGCAAATCGAACGCACCAAACGCCACTGTAGACGACCAAACCTAATGGCGGACTGCAAGTGAGAAATCGCCGGCACGTCGCGGGTCGAAGGCCTAAAATGGTGGCATGCGTTTGAATTCCACTGCTCCTCATGCGATCTCACCCAAGCCGCTCCTTGAGCCCGTGCACGCAACGGCCTTCGCAGACGTTGCGCGAGCCAAGCTTCTCAGCCCGTTTGATCTGGATGATGTTGCGTTAAACCGCTTGATGCGCGCCGTTGGCGTGCCAGGTGTTGACGATGCCGATCTGTATTTTCAATCGACCGCAAGCGAGAGTTGGAGTTTGGAAGACGGTTTGGTCAAAAGCGGTAGTTTTTCGATCGACCAGGGCGTTGGCGTGCGGGCAGTCAGTGGCGAGCGCTCGGCGCTTGCGTACTCAGACGATATCTCTGAGCAGTCAATATTGGCTGCTTTGAGAATCGTGCGCCGAGTCGCAGCTGACTCGCAAACCCAAGGGGTCGTGGCTTTGCCGATTCCGGTTCGATCAACCGCTGGCCGCAAGACGACCTCTAGGAAAACGGCTGCGGACTCGGTCGTGGGTGTCGAACGCGAGCGGCTTTACACGTCGGCGGACCCCATTGCTAGCCGAAACAGCACCGAAAAAGTGGCCTTGCTGCAGCGGGTCGAAGTGTTAGCCCGCAAGAAGGACCCCCGTGTTGTGCAGGTCATGGCAAGCCTGGCCGCAGAGCACGACGTCATTTTCATCGCGCGATTGGACGGTCTTCGCGCGGCAGATGTGAGGCCGCTGGTTCGATTGAGTGTGACAGTCATTGCTGAGCAAAATGGTCGCCGCGAGACCGGTAGCTCGGGTGGTGGCGGTCGATTTGGGCTTGACGTGTTTGACGACGCGTTGGTGCAACAGTATGTCGACGGTGCAGTCGCCAGTGCGTTGATCAATTTGGAGGCGAGGGCGGCTCCAGCGGGCACGGTTCCGGTGGTTCTCGGACCGGGTTGGCCGGGCATTTTGCTTCACGAAGCCATTGGCCATGGGCTAGAAGGCGATTTCAACCGAAAAGGTTCGAGCGCGTTTTCTGGGCGCGTGGGCAGACGCGTTGCTGCGCGTGGCGTTACCGTGCTTGATGATGGCACCTTGCCCCAACGTCGTGGATCGCTCAACATCGACGACGAAGGCCGAGCAACTCAAAAAACCGTGCTCATCGAAGATGGCATCTTGCAGGGCTATATTCAAGACGGATTGAATGCGCGCCTGAGTGGCAATGCGCCAACTGGCAACGGGCGTCGCGAAAGTTACGCCCACATGCCGATGCCCAGGATGACGAACACTTACATGCTGGGCGGTGACAAATCGCCCGAGGAAATCATCGCGAGCTTAAAAACCGGTGTTTACGCGCCAAATTTCGGCGGTGGGCAAGTCGACATCACCAGCGGCAAGTTCGTTTTCTCGGCCAGTGAAGCCTACTGGGTCGAAAACGGCAAAATTCAGTACCCGATCAAGGGCGCAACCCTGATGGGTAACGGCCCAGATGCCTTGACCCGAGTCAGCTTGGTTGGTAACGACATGGCACTGGATAGCGGTGTCGGCACCTGCGGCAAAGAAGGGCAGTCGGTGCCAGTCGGGGTGGGGCAACCCACAATCCGCATCGAGGGTTTGACGGTTGGAGGGACTGCGTGATGCCCCGCGACTCTGCCTTTACGCGAAGCGGATTTGCGCATGGCGACAACGCACAGTCGGTCCAGGGTTTCGACGATTTGGTCCAAATGCTGAAGACGGGTGCGAGCGACCAAGAAACTGTTGACTTGGCCCAAAGCATGGGTCGTGTCGCCGCGTTGGTTGAGAAAATCGCGCCGCAGCTGGCGAGTGCGAGTGGTGCGATCGGGATCGGACCGTTGCTCGTTGATCTGATGGCGTCGCTCAGGCAACATCGTCAAACCGTCACTCAACTTGGCATCACTTGGCGCGATTTGCCGGAGCATGCCAACTACGTCGTCGCGTTGAATAATTTTCGTTTGTTGCTCAATCAGTGGTTGATGGAGCGGGCGGTAAACAAGCTCGACATTGTTCAATTCGCTGAGTTCGAGGCCCTAGCTTGGCGTACCTTGGGAGACGGCATGTTGATGATGGACATTCACCAACAGTTTGCGGCTCGTTCGTTTTCAGAGACAAGCCAGGCTGAGCTTGAGCCCCAGCGCACGGAGAAGGCAAACAATTGGTGGAACAAGTTGCGTGGCGACACGTGAATTGACTGTGTTAGAGTCATGGTCATGCGTTCAGTGAAGTTTAACTTTTACTTTTATTTTTGGTTCTCAGTCCATGGCGGACGAGAGGGCCAGTGCTGACCGAATACAGCGCGAAACCTGAATCAAACCGCCGAGGTCACTCCTCAGGCGGTTTTTTTTTGCCCTTCGCGCTCGTCTCTTTCGAATTCAAATCGCTTTTTTAGGAACCGACGATGCCACACAGCCTAGACCCCACTTGGTATGCGAACCGCGCCACCACCTTGCCAGATCGAACTGGTGAAACCGACGACGAACGCATTGAGGACATCACCGTGTTGCCACCACCCGAGCATTTGATTCGATTCTTTCCAATCGAGGGGACCCCGGTTGAGCGCTTGATCAGCGACACGCGCAAACGCATCGTTGACATCGCCAACGGGCGCGACCGCCGTTTGCTGGTGGTCATGGGGCCTTGTTCCATTCACGACCCCGCCGCCGCAATCGAGTACGCGCGGCGACTGCGTGTTGAGCGTGAGCGATTCAAAGACACGCTTGAGATCGTGATGCGGGTTTACTTTGAAAAGCCGCGTACGACGGTAGGCTGGAAGGGTCTCATCAACGACCCGTACTTGGACGGCAGTTACCGCATCGATGAAGGGCTGCGGATGGCTCGCCAACTGCTCATTGAGATCAATCGCATGGGTTTGCCGGCGGGAAGTGAGTTTTTGGATGTGATTTCGCCGCAGTACATCGGCGACCTGATCTCGTGGGGGGCCATCGGTGCCCGAACGACTGAGAGCCAAGTTCACCGCGAGTTGGCCAGTGGTTTGTCGGCCCCAATCGGTTTCAAGAACGGGACCGATGGCAACATCAAAATCGCGATCGATGCGATTCAAGCAGCGGCGGGAGGACATCACTTTTTGTCGGTCCACAAAAATGGTCAAGTTGCAGTCGTTCAAACACGTGGCAATGCTGATTGCCATGTGATTTTGCGCGGTGGTAAAGGGCCAAACTACGATGCGGCCAGCGTGGCTGCTGCTTGTACTCAGCTGCAAGCGGCCAAGCTCACCCCCAGCTTGATGATCGATTGCAGTCATGCCAATAGTTCCAAGTTGCATACCCGCCAGCTCGAAGTCGCCAAAGATGTCGGTCAGCAAATTCGGGTTAAAGGTGCAGCCAGCGGGATCATGGGTGTCATGGTGGAAAGCCACTTGAACGACGGCGCACAAAAATTCAATCCCGGCGACGATCAGTCAAAACTGGTTTACGGAAAAAGCATCACCGACGCTTGTTTAAGCTGGGAAGACAGCGTGGGCTTGTTGCAAGGCTTGAGCGACAGCGTGCGTGAGTCAAAATGACGATGTGACCGAAACAACGTCGAAAAACCATGCCGCTCCATTGAGTCTGCCGCACCGCCCTGATTCAGCGGTCGGCGATCGCACTCGGTGGGTGAAGGCTGAACTGGGCTTGCGGTTCGTTGAGCATGTGCGAAGCACGCTGATCCTGGGCGTGACGGTGATGCCCGTCGCCTTTGTTTTGATGTGGGGTCATGTCAACTCGGTCGCCTTGGTTTTGTGGATGGTTTTTGGGATTTTCTTCGCTGCGCTGCGCTGGTCATTGGTGATGCACTTTCACCGCGTGGTGAAGGTGCGCGGCGAGGCAGCTGTTATCGATTTTTTGAGCAAAATCAGGTGGACGTGGGGTTTGGTTCCGGTCCATTGGGGGCTGATGACGTGGCTTTTTTATGGCCGTGTGCCATTGGGCGTTGCGTTCGTTTTGCTGACCATCATGGTTGGAATCGGGACGACCGCAGTTTACGCATTCGCCGCTGACAAGGGCGCGCTTCGGATCTACATTTGGTCGTTGCTAGTGCCGTCGCTTGGTGCGTTTGGTTGGGCTGTTTTCAACGTCGATCCGTCGATTCAGTCGTGGTACGAGCATGCGGCACTCATGGTGTGTGCGTCGGTCTATGCGGTTGCGTGCCGAAACGCTGGCGTTCGCAACCACGCTTTTCAACGAGACACCTTGGGTTTGCAGTACGACAACGAGGGACTGATTCGGTCGCTTGATTTGCAGACTCGACAAACCCAAGACGCGATGGCATCTCGCAGTCGGCTGTTGGCGGGTGCGGCGCATGACTTGCGCCAGCCCGTGCACGCGTTGAGCTTGTACGCTGATTGGCTGCGTGAAGAGCCTGAAATGATTCGAGACATCACCCCAAAAATCATCGAGTCCACCGCAGCTATTAACCGACTATTTGATGGCCTTTTCGACTTGGCGCAGCTTGATCAGCAGCGCGGCACCCACACCATTGAACCAGTGGAGCTGAAGTCACTCCTGGCGGGCTTGTGCGCTCAATATGGTGCTCAAGCTCAAACCAAGGGTTTGTCACTTCGCTCACGCGCCCACGCGGGCTATGCGTACACCGATGCGACTGCGATTCGCCGCATCGTCGGCAATTTGATCGATAACGCGATCAAGTACACCGACCTTGGCGGGGTGCTGGTGACTTGCCGGCTTCGCAAACACCAGTGGCACATAGAGATCTGGGACACTGGTGTGGGAATCGCGACTCAAGATCAGGCGACGATTTTTGCGGAGTTTTACCGAGTCAAGAGCCACGATGGCACCCAAGACAGTTTCGGTCTCGGGCTGGCGATTGTCCAGCGCCTAGCCAAGCGGGTTGGCGCGACCATCGCAATCAAGTCTCACGTGGGTCGCGGTAGCCGATTCACCGTGAATGTCGCGGTTGCGACCGCCACGTCACCCAAACAGCTGCACAGCTTCAGTGAGTGACGGGTGTCGCACAAGAGCGTGCTTAGACCGTCCAGCCGTGGGTGTGGGCTTGGTGCACGGCTTGCGTGCGACTCTTAACGTTCATGCGCTTGAACAAACGCCATAAATGGACCTTGACGGTATGTTCGCTGATTTCCAATTTTTCGGCGATGTCGCGGTTGCTCAAGCCTTGCTCAATCATGACCAAAAGCTGCTTTTGGCGCTTTGACAATTTCTGAGGGGCATCGGGGTTCTCGCCAGCTTCATTCGCGCCGGGCTCGTCCAGTCCAAGCAAGCCGCGCAAGGACACGGTCATTTCACTGGCTCCTGCGCACTTTTCGATGTACAGGTCAGCGCCGGCTTCGACACATTTGTCTTCCCATTCAATCGCTGGAGAGGCAGAAATGACGGCCAACGGAACCTGACCGTACAGCTCCTTTGCTCGTAAAATGCCCTCGACACCTTGTACGTCGGGTAGTTTGAGGTCGAGGCACAAAAGCTCAGGTTCGCCGTAAGCTTTGATGGCGCCGCTCAGGGCGTTGAAACGATCCAATTCGACCACTTTTGCTGACGGTTTGATGCGGCGCAAAACCATCGAAATCGCATCCCGCATCAACGGGTGGTCATCAATCACATAAAGACTCATGTCAATTTCCTAAACAATTGTGAGAAAGCCTCAGTAATTTAGCCCCATGGCTGATCGTACCTCGTTCATTGTGTTTTGAGCGGTCAAGCGTGCGCGCGCGCAACCATTTGCGACAATTTCTTTGACCCGCGCGGGGTTCGCGATGTACGGCGCGGCGCGTTCCAGCATGGGGGCTTGCTCGGCCAAAATTGCGTCAATCACCGGCTGTTTGCATTCAAGGCAGCCAATGCCAGCCGTTTTGCAACCGGTTTGCGCCCATTCTTGGGTGGCCGCATCGCTGTAGACGATGTGAAACTGCCACACCGGGCAACGTGCTGGGTCCCCTGGGTCCGTGCGCCTCACGCGCGCCGGGTCGGTCGGCATGGTTTTGATTTTGCTTGTGATGCTCTCAGACACTTCCCGCATCGCGATGCCATTGCCGTAGCTCTTGCTCATTTTCCGACCGTCGAGCCCGGGTAACTTGCTGACTTTGGACAACAGCACGTCGGGCTCTACCAAAATCGTTTTGCCCTTGCCGGTGAAGTGGCTCATCAACAAGGCTCGGTCTGGATCATTGAGCGCCGCCGAGTTGGCGAGAAAGCCTTGAACTTTGGCGAGCGCGGTCGCGTCTCCGAGCTCTTGGAATTTTTTGCGCAAACTGCTGAAGTAGCGAAGGTCTTCCTTAGCCAGTTTGCCCATCGACTCAGTCGTGAGCGCCGCATCGTTTGGCCCACGACCATACAAGTCGTTGAATCTTCGGGCCGCCTCGCGTGTCAGCTCGACATGGCTCGACTGATCCTCACCCACAGGCACATATTGCGCCTTGTACATGAGGATGTCGGCCGCTTGCAGCAGTGGGTAGCCCAAAAATCCATAGGTCGACAGGTCTTTGTCTTTGAGTTGCTGCTGCTGGTCTTTATAGGTCGGCACCCGCTCAAGCCATCCCAGCGGCGTGCCCATGGCGAGCAGTGTAAAAAGCTCGGCATGCTCGGTGATGCGACTTTGCAAAAAGATCGTGCATTTGTCTGGGTCGAGCCCACCGGCGAGCCAGTCAATCACCATCTCGTAGACCGATTTTTCGATGACCGAGCGGTCTTCGTAATGCGTCGTCAACGCGTGCCAGTCGGCAACGAAGAAATAGCAGTCGAATTCGTGTTGCAGTTGCGCCCAGTTCTTGAGTGCGCCGTGGTAGTGGCCGAGGTGCAAGGCACCCGTCGGTCGCATGCCCGAAAGCACGCTTTTTTTGATTGCCACGCTCATCGAATCATCGCCATGAAAGGAATCAACAAAACATCCAAGACGCCATCGGCCAGTGCCATCACGGGGCGCATCCATAAGCTGCCGACGATACCAGTGACGACCAAAGCCATGACGACAAAAAAGCCATACGGCTCGATGCGCGATACCAGCTCAGCCTGACGCCACGGCAGCAAACCCACCAAAATCCGGCCGCCATCAAGCGGCGGAAGTGGAAACAGATTGAATGCAAACATGACCAAATTGACCAAGATACCCGCTTGGGCCATCTTGACGAAGAAGGGTTCATTGATGCCTGCGAGCACCAATGCGATGCCAAACAAGGCCCAAATGAAGGCCATGATGAAGTTTGACCCGGGGCCGGCAAAGGCGACCCAAATCATGTCGCGTTTGGGGTTGTTTAGGCGACCAAACTGAACCGGTACGGGTTTGGCGTACCCAAAAACGAATGCACCCGATGTCGCAAAGAACAAAATCAATGGCATTGCGATGGTGCCGACCGGATCAATGTGTTTGATCGGGTTAAGCGTGACCCGCCCAAGCGCCCAAGCGGTGTTGTCGCCCAACAGCCGAGCTGAATAGGCATGAGCCGCCTCATGAACCGTGATGGCGAACAGCACGGGAAGGGCGTAAATTAAAACGGTTTGAAGGGTATTTGCGAAGTCCACGCGCTGATTGTCGCAGGTCAGGTGCGAGGCATCACGCCAAGCCCAAACGCGCTGGGTCGCCGCGTCCTTGGCGCACGACGACCGCACCGCCTCCCGTCATGTCGATCACGGTTGTGGGCTGCGCGGGGCATGCGCCCGCATCCACCACGCCGCCTAAAACCGAGCCGAATCGTTGGCGAATCTCCGATGCGTCGTTCATGGGGTCGATTTCGCCCGGCGCGATCAACGTGGTACTCAACAACGGTCGGTCGTACGCTGCCAGCAAGGCCTGCAAAACGGGGTGTTCTGGCACGCGAAGGCCGATGGTCTGGCGTTTGGGGTGGCTTACCCGGCGTGGGACTTCTTTGGTGGCTTCCAAAATGAAGGTAAACGGGCCCGGGGTGCCGAGTTTGAGCAAGCGAAATTGCGCGTTATCGACCCGCGCCACGGTCGACAACTCTTTGAGGTCGCGGCACAGCAGAGTGAGGTGGTGTTTGTCGTCAACTTCGCGAATTCGACGCATGTGGTCGACGGCCTGCTTGTCGTCTAGGTGGCAAACCAAAGCATAGCTGGAATCGGTCGGTACGGCCACGATGTCGCCGCGTTCGATGAGCGCAATGGCTTGCTTTAAAAGCCGGGGTTGCGGGTTTTGAGGGTGAACCTCGAAGATTTGAGCCATGAAGGATTGTGCTGCTAGTGACCGCTCGGGCGGCGGTTTTCAGCGCCTGGTTTGCGCCCAAGCTGAAGCAACACCGCCCAAGACGATCAAGCCGATTCCCAAGAACGTGACAGCATCGGGCACACGAGAAAAAATCAACCAACCACCGACCACTGCCAAGAGCACTTGAACGTACAAAAATGGTGCCAACGCCGAGGCGGGCGCACGTTTGAACGCCTGAATCAACAAATAGTGGCCGACGGTGCCCCACACGCCCACGCTCACCAGCAGCGCCAGTTGCGACCCCGTCAGTGGAGCCCAAGCCCACGGTAACGCCAGACTCATGGTCGCCGTACCAACCAAACCGGTATACAAATGCATCACCAGAGGGTCCTCAGTTTGGGCCAAACGTCGGGTCAATAGCTGAAACACCGAATAACAACACAGGCTGGCCACGGGGTACAAAAGCCACCAGCCAAAAACCGCCCCGCTTGGTCGAGCCACCACCAGTGCGCCGGCCAAACTCGCGACCAAGAACAACCACTGGATTGGTCGCATGTGTTCGCGTAAAAACCGCACGGCAAGCACCGTCACTACCAGCGGCGTCAGCATCACGATGGCCGTGAATTCAGCAACCGGCATGTGTTTCAGCCCCATCATCCCCAAAAGTGATGTCGCAGTGAGCAGGGCGCCGCGCATCAACTGAAATTTCGGGTGCGCGGTTGTGAATGCGGCCATGCCACGCCTAGGCAGCAACACGACGGCTGTCGCCAGCGCTTGAACCGCATACCGCGCGAAGACGACCAACCAAACCGACACGACGCCGGCGGCCGCTGCGCCAACAAGGGCTTGCGCGCTTAAATCCAGCGATACAAAACAGGCCGACGAGGCCACCAAAAACGCAATTGCCGCCGGTGTCGCTTGGGACGAGTGGGGTGTGGTCAAGCCAGCAGCACCTGGTCCTCAAGTAGCTCCCACACAGGCGTGAGGGAGCCGTGAAGCCAAGGCAAGGTGCCCAGGTCCACGCGCGATTCGGTTGGGCTGTGGAAGTCGGCGCCGCGCGAGGCGGCGAGATCGAACTCCTTGGCCATGTCGGCATATTTGATGAAGTCAGCGGGCGTGTGGGAGCCGGTGACGACTTCAATCGCCTGCCCGCCATGGGTTTTGAACTCGCTGAACAAGGCAAACTCTTCGGTAGGCGTGAATTTATATCGGCCCGGGTGGGCGATGACTGCCACGCCGCCAGCGCCTGTGATCCATGCAACGGCATCGCGAAGACTGGCCCAGCGGTGCTCCACATAGCCGGGTTTGCCTTCAACCAAGAATTTTCTAAACACCTCGGGGGTGTCGCTTGCGGCGCCCACTTCGACGATGTAGCGGGCGAAATGCGTGCGCGAAATCAGCTCGGGGTTTCCGACATACTTGAGTGCGCCTTCGTATGCACCGGCGATGCCGACCCGAGCCAGTTGCTCGGCCATGTCTTGCGCGCGAGCTTGTCGACCGTTTCGGGTGTTGTAAAGGCCTGTTTTCAGCGCCTCGTTTTGCGGATCAAAGCCCAATCCGACGATGTGGACAGTGGTGTGTGCAAAAGTGACCGAAATTTCGACCCCGCACAGGTAGTTCAAGCCAATTTCGTGTGCGCGTGCACTGGCTCGGGCTTGACCGCCAATTTCGTCGTGGTCGGTTAAGGCCCACAACTCAACGCCGTTGGCTTTGGCGCGGTCAGCGAGGGCATTAGGGGAGAGGGTGCCATCTGACATTGTCGAATGACAATGCAAATCGGCGTTGAGGATCGGCTTCACCCCTCTATTTTAAGCACTCGCATTGACCCAGCATGCAACTCGCCTGATTGCGGTCACCCAAAGTGTTTTGAGGCAAATTTTACGAATAATAGGCACTTGGTCGCCGAATTCATTGACATTGATGCTATCAATAAGTGATTGACTTCCGTGCCAATTCCACCCAATCACTTGCTGGTTGGTCGAAACAACGCACAGAGTTTGTTGCCGTCGGGGTCTCGCAAATAGGCCAAATAGATCGGGCCAGTTGGCCCTTCACGGAAACCGGGAGGGTCCTCGCAGGTGGTTCCACCGTTGGCTACACCGGCGGCGTGCCAAGCGTCGCCTTGCTCGGCCGACGCGACTGAAAACCCAGTGGTGCTGCCATTGCCGTGTGTTGCGGGCTCGCCGTTGATGGGGGTCGAAATCGCAAATGTCGCCGTGGGGCTCCTGTAAAAGTAGCGATTCTTGTGGGCAAAACCGGGGCCAACGCCCAAGACGCCCAAGGTTGCGTCATAAAAAGTTTTTGAGACCTCAAGGTCATTCACACCCAGCATCACATGACTGAACATCGTTTTTCTCCAGTTGGCCCAATGGCTTGCACCAGGCGGTTGTTGATTCGCAGGCATCGTAGCGCAGCGATGCTTGCGCACTGACGGCTGCGTGACACACAAGCCCGTCTGAATCACGTTGAGCAGCTCTTTCACGCGATTCATGGCATGCGGTACGTGTGTCAAAAATAATAGCAACAACTTCAATGAATCCGGTGACCAAGTGCCGATTTCAGCCAAAAAATGCTTGAATTCAGGCGATTTTGGCTTTCAGACAGGGTTTGACGAGCCATTCGCGTCCACGGGTCAAATCAACCAAAAGTAAGTGTGGTTCCTCATCAGGTTTGTGGATGACAGACGGGTTGAATGTCCCCAAGATTGAAACATTCCTGACTGTGATGTTGGGCATTTTTAGCTTGGAGATTTCATGACGACAGCTTTGCTTTCACCCGCACCCAGTTCAGCGAACACCACCCAACCGCGCATCAAACGATCTGCTGCGACGCTTGCCGTGGCCAGTTTGTCGGTTGTGGCCACACTTTTTGCGCTCAGCGCCTGCGGAGGCGGTGGCAGCGCTGCACCTGTAGCCGCGCCGCCCGTGGTTGCACCACCCATTGCACCACCGCCGCCCCCACCACCGCCGCCAGACCCACTCACGCCACAAACTGGCCTTTCACTGGGCGATGCCACATCAACCTTTGCTGTCGCCAGTGTTGACATCGGCGGCGACGGCGGGGGTGACGGCGGCGTTGGCGGCGGCGCCGGTGACGGCTCGCCGATTGCGCGCGCCAAAGTCACCGTGACCGACCGCACGGGGCAAAGCCGCACCGGGCAAACCAATGAGCAGGGCAACTACTTTGTGCGGTTTCCGTCCACCTTTCAGGCACCCATTGTTGTGAAAGTGCTCGGCCCCAACGGCGTGGTGATGGCCTCGGCCTCGGCCGAGCCGCCAGCAGCTGGCAAAGTTCAGCGCATCAACATCAACCCCCTGACCGACAAAATCACCAGTGACTCGCTCGCCGCCAGCGTGCGCGGCACCGACAAAGCCTTCACCGGCACCGAGATCGATGCCACCAAGCTCGCCAACAGCACCCGCGATTTGGTCAGCGCCGTGCGCGCCGCTTTGGGCGTGGCCGGCATTGCCAAAACCGACTTGTTTGACCCGATCAAAAGCCCCTACGCGTACAACGGCGACGGCGTCGATGCCGTGCTGGAGTCACTCGTTCACAGCCGCAACGCCGCGACGGGCGCCACCGAGCTTCGCGTCAAGCTGGCCGGTGTCAACAACGATGCGGGCGGCTCAGCTCGCCCGGTGCTCTTGTCCACCACCACCCCGCTTGCCACCAGCCAAGTCGCAATTGCCAGCCACCCCGGCTTGAGTTTTGGCAAACTGAACGCTTGGGCCACGCAATACAACCAGTGCTTGGCCAGCGTCGCCGCCAGCACCAGCGCTGCTTGTTTGGCCCTCACCCCGCGATTGAGGGACGCGAGCTACATCGACAACAGCAAAGACTTTGACGAAGACTTCCGACTTTTGATGAGCAACACCGGCCGCACCCCAGTGGTGGGCAGCGTGTTTCGCAACCCCACAGTTTTGTTTTACTTCAAAAGCCCAGGCAGCACCATCGATGACCGCGCCATGGTCGAGCTCACCGTCGCTCAGCCCGGCACAGGC
>JANOPN010000009.1:0-56802 GCA_031421855.1 Comamonadaceae bacterium | reverse complement strand
AGCTGCGGGGGGAGATTGCGAGCCGCTAGCGCGATCACGATGGCGTTGTCGCCAGCGAGTACCAAGTCGATCAAGATGATGGCCAGCAGTGCGGACCACCAAGGGGTAGAGAAGAGTTCCATGAGTCGAAGACCTGTTTGTTGTGTTGGTTTGCAGCACAAGCAAGTGGTCAAAAGGATTCAGCAGGCGGTAACGCCCGTGAGCCTTCGACGACTGGCCCATGCCGGGCTGTCAATCGAAGGTCTTGCTCGGCAGCGCTAGCGTCAAACGCTTGCATTGCCCAACAAACCGGAAGCTAGGTTAGTCGCTTCGTGTTGACGATTTGTTGCATCACCGCATTTTGACAATCACATGAATTGCGCAGCACGGCGGGTGGGAGCTACTCCCCTTCAGCTAGAAGTTTATCCAAATTTTCGAAACGCGTTGGCATTCCCATAAAGTCTGTATGGGAATTGGCTTGCTCGTAACATTTGCTCTTCTCCTGAAAGGGGAGTAGCGCGCCCGAGGGCTTAGTGAATCGTCAGTACGCCGCTTTGATGTCAATGGTTTGATGCTTTTTTGCACCAACTCGATTGTCAAAGCAGCCGGTTCACTTGAAGGTAGGTTCGACAATGCCGTTTTGGGCGTGCGTCAGACTGCTTTTGCGCAAGACCTTTCGGATTTAAACTTTGATCCGAAGGCATGTATGCAAACTGTTGCTCCGTTTTGGCTGTGGATGACGTTCGTCGCGATCGTCTTGGCCGCGTTATTCATTGATTTTGTGGTGCTGCGCAAGCAAGGCGCGCATGCCGTTGGCGTGCGCGAGGCCTTGAACTGGTCGCTTGTGTGGGTCGCAGCGAGTTTGGCGTTCAACGGGCTGTTTTGGTGGGCGGTGCACGATACGACCGGCTCAACTGAGGTGGCGAACCAGCGCGCGTTGGAATTTCTCACCGGCTACTTGATTGAAAAATCATTGGCGGTGGACAACATCTTTGTGTTTTTGATGATCTTCACCTACTTCGCCGTGCCGCCGGAGTTTCAAAAGCGGGTGTTGATGATCGGCATCATTGGTGCGATCGTGCTGCGAACGATCATGATTTTGGTCGGCGGTTGGTTGTTGCAGCAGTTTCATTGGATTTTGTATGTGTTTGGCGCGTTTTTGATCCTTACTGGCATCAAGATGTGGTGGGCCGCTGGCAAAGAGCCTTCGCTTGAAGACAACCCCGCGCTCAAATTGTTGCGTCGCTTGATGAGTGTGAGCAAAAACTACGATGGTGAGAAGTTCTTCACCGTGGAAAATGGTAAAAAGTACGCCACGCCACTCTTTTTAGTCATTTGCTTGGTCGGTTTGACTGATGTGATTTTTGCAGTGGACTCGATCCCGGCAATTTTTGCGATCACATCTGATCCGTTCATCGTGCTCACCAGCAACGTGTTTGCGATTTTGGGCCTGCGCGCCATGTATTTCTTGCTGGCTTCGGTCGCCGAGAAGTTTCACTTGCTCAACTACGGGCTGGCCATCGTTTTGATCTTCATTGGCACCAAAATGTGTTTGATTGACATCTACAAGATCCCGGTCGTTTGGTCGCTCGGGTTTGTGGTCGCAACGCTGGCCATCACGATGTGGGTCAGCGTCAAAACCCAGCCGAAGTCGCCAACGGCGTAGTGCGACTCGTTTCGCTCAAGGCCGGGATAACATCTCGGCCTTGACATCAAAAATTGGCGAGTTCGCGACTGACATGGCTGGTATTCACATCATCGACATCGAAAGCGCCATTAATTTTTGGCGCGCGCGTTCTCCATCGCCTGACGGCGTGCAATTGGCTCCTGAGCTGAGGGCGCTGGCTGAGGTGTATGCGCTGATGATTTATCACCGCCGCGACGAGGTTGACGAAGACGACTGCACCGCGAGCGTCATGGCTGCGTGGCAAGTTTGGTACGCCACAACGCCCGACGCGCCGTGCATCGCGATTTGCTCAACCAGCCAAGGTGACGATTGGTGCAAAGGCTGCGGCCGCAGCTTCGATGAAGTGCAGCATTGGCCCGTGATGACTGCAGCCGAGAAGCGCGTCACTTGGCGGCGAATCACGCTGGACAACACCGCTTGGCGATTCAACCGCTATGCCGAGCGGGCTTCTGGCGACAAAACCGCCTAGTGAACGATCACCGGGTTGTGAGCCAACGCGGTGTAGCGGTCCAATGTGTCTTCGACCTCTTCTTGTGTGGGCGTGTCGCGCTGCCAAGCGACGATTTGTTCTTGGAACATTTCGGCCCATGAGCCGTCAAGATAAATCTCTTTGCCGGAGCGCTTGTCGACGATCTCAAACCCGTGGCGAGCCAAGCGGGGCCCCAAGGGCGTGTCGACCAAGCCGTTGATGTTTTGCGGGGCTTGATCAGGCGCGGGCGTGCTTTGAGGCAGCATCTCCAATGGCGCGTCGGCTTGGAAGTGCACCACCACAAAGGATTCTGAGTCGTAAAGCATGTTCATATGAGCCGCAATTGTGACCCGATAAGCAAAGACTTGTTTGTTTTGTGACTCTAGAGTCACAGCCAAGTTTTTCTAGAGTCACAGCTAAGTTTTTCTAGAGTCACAACCAAGTTTTTCTAGAGTCACTGCTTCGATATCAAATCGATCCAATCGCCGCTGGCGCGGGTCACGCGCATGCGGGCGAGCTGCCAATCCGGGGCTTTGGCAAACCACAACTCCAGTCGTGCGTCATATTCGCCGCGCAACTCGCGGCTGAATTTGAGCGCTTGGGCACTCGCCACGCCAGGCAAATCGGTCTGCGCCACGCCTTCAACGCCAAACACCCACTGCGACGCATTGGCCAGCCCGGTGGCGGGTACGCTGAAGCGGCTGCCGGGGCGAAAGCTTGTGGCGTCGCCAGCAAGCCATGCGGTTAATTGAACAATGACGCTTAACGGGTCTTGCATGCCGTCAACCCAAGGCGCGTCGGCCCGGTTGTTGCTGTACGACACGCGGCCTTGGGCCTGATTGATGTGGACGGCCCGCTCGCCGCCGTTGCCTCGACCCAGCAAGGGCACGGCGCTTTCGCTGTATCGAGTTGGCGACAAGCCGTTTTCGCCCACCGCGCCGCTGCTGCGCGAGTGCCTGGGTGCCCCAAACCATTGCCCTACAGCCAGCTGTGCGTCAAACGTCTGCCCGTCGTGACGCCAATCGAGTTCAGCGGTGGCGTCAATGGCGCGGCCTTTGTGTTGACCGCTGACTGCGAAACGACGTTGAGACGGCTCAGGCAAAGCGGTCACCCGTGAAATGTTGGGAAGTTCAGTGCTGGGTGTTACTTCGTTTTTTATAGCAACAACCCCAATAGATCCGGTGACCAAGGGCGGATTTTGATCAAAATTCGGCGCTGGCGGCGGTTTTGGAGCGCTTTTGGGGCCAACCGGCGGCTTCGGGCGCGGCAAAGCAGCCTGCGTTGGCGTGGGCAGATCCAGGCTTCGGGTTTTGATTGCCGTGAGCTTTGCCTCGGGTGCCATGCGAGCGGGCGTTGTCAACCAAGCAGATAGGGCCCAAGCGTGCAAGCCTACCGCAAGGCCGATCGGCCAAGCCCAAGGTTTTAAGCGGCGGGTGTCCACGGCCTGCCGCCAAGGTCGAGACTGAGTTGATCGGCGAGTTGCTTAAGTGCTGTCGCAACCGACCCGTCGCCCCGGTTGTCCAACTGGGACGCCGACCCCAAAGCAACGACAGCTAGGCGTAAACGCGCGTCGGCATCAAAAACTGGTGCGGCAAACCCAACGATGCCGGGCACCAAGCTGTCTTGCACCCGACCCAGCCCCATGGACTGGGTTTGTGCCTTCAGTGCGTACCAGCTGCTGTCGCTGATGCCGTCTGCAGCGACCCACGCCGCGATGCTCTCGCTGGGCATGAATGCCAAAAAGCACAGCCCGGTGGCAGACTTGGATAGCGGCATCACGTCGCCAAGGCGCAAGTTGACCGTGAGACCTTGAACCGCGTCGTCCCAGTGCACCAATGTGGGGCCGCGGTTTCCCCAAACGGCTATTGCCACCGTGGTTTGGTGGGTGAGTTTGAATTCACCCAGTCGCTGGCGTGCCAAACTCACGCCGTCGATGCGGGCCAATGCCGCCAATCCCAAGCGCAGGGCGCCTGGCCCCAAGTCGTAGCGTGAATTGATGGGGTCTTGAACGACCAAGCCCAGACGCTGAAAACTCACCAAGTAACGGTGGGCTTTTGCCGCCGGCATTTGGGCGGCCTCGGCGATCTCGCGCAGCATCATCGCCCGCTCGCCTTGCGCTAACGCGTGAAGCAGCGCAAATCCCACTTCGACCGATTGGATGCCTGCACGTTCAGTCATGATTGTTGTCTCGCCATTCCCCGATTTTGCAGGGAAACACCCCACACGCCTGCAAACACCGCGCCCTATGATGGTGGATTGCATTTTTCCCCCTGAGGCACCAAACCATGACATTCAAGCAATCGTTGGCCATTGCGTTGGCCGCACTGACACTGGGCACCGCAGCGCAAGCGCAACAGTTTTTCCGCATCGGCACCGGCGGCACGGCAGGCACTTATTACCCAGTGGGAGGCATGATTGCCAACGCGGTGTCGCAGCCCGGCAAGATCATCGTTACCGCACAGGCCAGCAACGGCTCGGTCGCCAACGTCAACGGCATCGCTGGTGGCGCGCTGGAGTCGGGCTTTTCGCAGTCAGACGTGGCAACTTGGGCCTACAACGGCATCATGACCTTTGAAGGCAAGCCCAAAATCACCGATTTGCGTTTGATTGCCAATTTGTACCCTGAAAGCATTCATTTGGTGGTCAAAAAGGGTGCAGGCATCAAGTCAGTTGCTGACTTGAAAGGCAAGCGCGTTGCACTTGATGAGCCCGGTAGTGGCACCCTCATCAATGCCCGCATGGTGCTGGGCGCATACGGCATCAAAGAGTCTGACATCAAGGCCGAGTACATCAAACCCAATCAAGCCGGTGACAAACTCAAAGACGGCTCCTTGGATGCGTTTTTCTTCGTGGGCGGCGCACCCGCCGGTGCCATTGCTGAGTTGGCGTCCAGCGGCGCTGGCATCGAGTTGGTGCCATTGACTGGCGTGCAGAGCGAGGGTTTGCGCATCGCCAACCCGTACTTTGCGGTTGACACCATCGCCGCTGGTACCTACAAAGACGTGGGTGCCGTGACGACCTTGGCGGTAGGCGCGCAGTGGGTCACCACCGCCAAAGCCGACACGGAGACGGTGTACCAAATCACCAAAGCGATGTTCAGCGAAGCCACGCAAAAGACCCTTGCTGCTGGCCACGCCAAAGGAAAATTGATCACGCTTCAAAACGCAGTCAAGGGCGCGGGTGTGCCGTTTCACCCGGGCGCAGAGAAGTTCTACAAAGAAGCCGGCGTGTTGAAGTAAAGCCGTGTTTTTTTGATCAAAAGGGAGGCATGACCTCCCTTTTTCGTTGGAGTCCAATCGATGTCAACTGTTGCCCCGCCCGCTTACACCGACGAAGAGCTCAAAGCTCTTGAGGAGAAGTTTGATCCCGAGATGCGTTTTCGACCGGTGGTGCCGCCTGCCGTCTCCATCGTCAAGTGGTTGTTGATCACGCTGTCGTGTTTTCATTTTTATACCGCCGGTTTTGGGTTGCTGCGCGAGACGACCCACCGCGGTGTGCACATGGCGTTTGTACTGGGGCTGATATTTTTGGTTTTTGCGGGCACTAAAAATGCGCACGACAACCCGCGCGCAAATAGTTGGACTTCACCCGGCGGCGTCCCGCTCATTGATTGGTTGCTGGGCATTGCCTGCGCGGTTTCGGTGATGTACATCCCCTACGTGTTCGAGGACTTGGCGTCGCGCGTGGGCAACCCCGGATTCATGGACGTGGTGTTTGGCACCGTCTTGTTTGTCACCTTGCTTGAGGCAACGCGACGCAGCATGGGCTGGCCACTGCCACTGATTGCGATTGGATTTTCGCTTTACGCGATGGCGGGGCCGATGTTTCCGGGCTTGCTCAAGCACGCGGGTGCGAGCTGGTCGCAGCTCATCAACCACCAATACCTCACCAGCCAAGGCATCTACGGCGTGGCTGTCGGTGTGGTGGCGACCTACGTGTTTCACTTCGTCTTGTTTGGTGTGATGGCCACGCGTGTGGGCTTGGGGCAGTTGTTCTTAGACATCGCCTCAAGCGTTGCGGGCAAGTACGCAGGTGGCCCGGCCAAAGTCAGCGTGTTTGGCTCAGCGATGTTTGGCATGCTCAGTGGCTCGTCAGTTGCCAACGCGGTGACGGTCGGATCACTGACGATTCCGGCCATGATTCGGGTCGGCTACAAGCGTGAGTTTGCCGGTGCGGTCGAGGCTGCCGCGTCAACGGGTGGGCAAATCACGCCACCGGTGCTGGGCGCGGCGGCGTTTTTGATGATCGAATTCTTGAATGTGCCCTACCAAACCATCATCGCGGCCGCGGTAGTACCGGCTTTCATGCATTTCTTTGGTGTGTTCATGCAAGTGCATTTCGAGGCGAAGCGTTATGGCTTGCGGGGCTTGCGCGAAGACGAAATGCCCAAACTGCGAGAGTCGTTCGCTCAACGCTGGCCGACACTCATTCCTTTGGCGTTATTGATCAGCATTTTGGTGAGCGGGCGCACGCCTTATTTGGCCGCGTTTGCCGCCATCAGCTCGTGCGCGATCGTGGGGCTTTGCACGCAAGTGCGTGGCAACGGTGTAAAAAATTGGGCACTTCTCCTTGCTTTGCACTTCATTTTGGCGATCATTTGTTTTGCGCCGCTGGGCTCTGACAGCGAACTCGTCAAGCTCGGTTTGTTTGGCGTGGCCGTCGCGTTGATGGCGGTGGGCTATTTGGTCGCTGGCATTCGAGGTCGCATGGCGCCTGGCGTGCTCATCGAGGCGTTTGAGACCGGCGCCAAATATGCGCTGGCAGTTGGTGCGGCTGCGGCCACGGTGGGCATCGTCATCGGCGTGGTCACATTAACTGGCGTTGGCTTCAAGATCAGCTACATCATCACCAGCGCGGCCGAGGTCATCTCGGCCGGTCTGAGCTCTTTCATTCCTGACTTCATTGCTAGCAAACAGGGCTTGACCTTGTTTGCTGCGTTGGTCATGACGGGCATGGTCTGCATTTTGATGGGCTGCGGCATCCCCACCACCGCCAACTACATCATCATGGTCACCGTGGCCGCGCCGACTTTGGTGCAATTGGGCGTGGAGCCCATCGTCGCGCACTTCTTTGTGTTTTATTACGGCATTTTGGCTGACATCACCCCGCCTGTCGCACTGGCCGCCTACGCCGCGTCGGGAATGGCTGGGGGCGATCCGTTCAAGACGGGCAACACCGCGTTTCGCTTGGGATTGGCCAAGGTCTTGGTGCCCTTTGTCTTTGTGTTTTCGCCCAGTTTGTTGCTGGTGGCCAAGGGTTTCACTTGGTACGACTTCACGGTCACCTTCGTGGGCTGCATCGCGGGCATCACGGTGTTGGCAGCGGCTTTGAGCAAATTTTTGCTGGTCGAGATGAAACGCTGGGAGCAAGGGGTGTGTGTGGCCGCTGCCTTGCTCATGATCGCGCCAGGGTTGCTACCGACCTTGGTCGGACTCGGCATGGTCATACCGGTCGTCGTGTCGCAGCTAACGCGCTATCGAGTGGCCAAGCTCGGTTGAATTCACAGCATTCCTGCGCGACGGCAACCTAAAATTTGAAAAATAGCTCTTAGGACCATTCAGATGAAACTCGCCACCTACAAAGACGGCTCGCGCGACGGGCAATTACTGGTCGTGTCTCGTGACTTGTCAACCGCAGCCTATGCCAGCGGCATTGCCAGCAAACTGCAACAAGCGCTGGATGACTGGCATTTCATCTCGCCGCAACTGCATGACTTGTCGGTTGCGCTAAACAACGGCAAAGCACGGCACGCGTTTGCGTTTGACCCCAAGCAGTGCATGGCTCCACTGCCTCGTGCCTACCAATGGGCAGACGGATCGGCCTACATCAACCACGTTGAACTCGTGCGCGCCGCCCGCAAATCGGAGGTGCCCGAGTCGTTTTATGTTGACCCCTTGATGTACCAAGGCGGCAGCGACGACTTCATTGGACCGTGTGACGACGTGGTTTGTGCAAACGTTGACCATGGCATTGACTTTGAAGCCGAGGTCGCCGTCATCACGGCAGACGTGGCGATGGGCTCAACCCCAGCCCAAGCGCTGGATGGTGTGCGCTTGTTGATGCTGGCCAATGACGTGAGTTTGCGCAATTTGATTCCAAAAGAGTTGGAAAAAGGCTTTGGTTTCTTTCAAAGCAAACCCGCTACCGCCTTCAGTCCGGTTGCCGTCACGCCCGACGAGTTGGGCGATGCTTGGGCGGGCGGGCGTGTGAACTTGACGATGCAAAGCACCTGGAACCACCGCCGTGTGGGCATGTGTGACGCGGGTCCGGAGATGACCTTTCATTTTGGCCAACTCATCGCCCACATTTGCAAAACCCGAAACGTGCGTGCGGGCTCAATTGTGGGCAGCGGCACCGTGAGCAACAAGTCAATCGAAGTCGACGGCGTCAAGCAGTGGCCCAAAGGTTACAGCTGCATCGCTGAGAAACGCGCCATCGAGACGATACTGGATGGCAAACCGAGCACAGCCTTCATGGTCGATGGCGACACGATTCGCATCGAGATGAAGGGTAAAGACGGCCAGTCTGTTTTTGGCGCAATTGATCAGCGCATTGCCGTACACAAACCTGAATGAGGAGCCTGTCAGTCATGAAACACACTCACACGATTTCGTTGGCAGCGGTCGCGCTGTCGTTGGCGGGTTGTGCGACACAAAGCCCGACACAAAGCCCGATGCAGTCCACGCAACCCGTTGCTGCCGCTGCGAATTTTGCGCCCATCATCATGGTGCACGGCAATGGCGACAACGCCAGCGTTTGGCAAACCACCCTTTGGCGGTTTGAGGCCAATGGGTGGCCTGCGAACCGGTTGTTTGCAGTCAACATGCCCAACCCCTTGTCGCGCGACGACGACACCGTCGCGCAAGCCGGGCGCAGCTCGGTGGCTGAGCAGGCTGCCTTCTTGCAAGCGCAGATCGATGCAGTCAAGGCCTCAACTGGCGCTGCTCAAGTGGTGTTACTGGGTAACTCGCGCGGAGGCAATGCCATTCGCACGGTCATCCAGGCGCAGGCCGATGCCAACCAAGTCTTCTCGGTCAGCCACGCCGTTTTGGGTGGAACGCCAAACCACGGGGTTTGGGCGGAAGCTGCCCTGCGTCCCAACAACGAGTTCAACGGCGCAGGGCCGTTTTTGACCCGCCTCAACGCGCCCAAGGGCGCTGCCGGCGTCGAAGCGACGCCGGGTGTGAAGTGGTTGACCTTGCGCTCCGACGGCAACGATAAATTCGCGCAAGCCGATGGCCGCTGGATCGGCTCGCCCGGCAAACCCACGTTCGTCAACACCGATGGCCCAGCTTTGACGGGTGCGACCAATGTCCTTTTGCCCGGCGTTGATCACCGCGAGACTTCATTTGGCCCAGCTGCATTTGCGCAGACGTGGCCGTTTTTGACAGGATTAGCCCCAAAAATGACGCTGGTTCCTCGTGTCGCGGGTGGCCAAGCCATCGTGCTCGACGGCTTAGTCAGTGGATTGACGAAGGCGGGCGCGACCAATTTGCCCTTGTCCGGGGCCAAGGTGGAGGTTTTTGCAGTGAATCCGGCCAGCGGCGAGCGCTTGGGGGCAGCCGCTCACACGCGCAGCATTGGCGCCGACGGTCGCTGGGGGCCGTTCTCGGGCAACAGCTTGGTCGCTTATGAGTTTGTGCTGACCCCGCCCGCCAATGCAGACTTGCCGTATGCCACGGTTCACACTTATCGCAGCCCGTTCGCGCGCTCTAGCTCGGTTGTGAGCTTGAAGGCTGACGTGGTCGCAGCGGCCGACAAAGATGCCGGCTCGGTCGTGACAATGGCTCGGCCACGGGGGTACTTTGGCTTGGGTCGCGACACCATGCTGCTCGACAACTTGCCACTTGCTGGTGTCGCGGTTGGCGTTGCAGGTGTGGCCGCGTCAAAGCGAAAACTCAGCCCCGATACCGCGGTTCGATCGATCAAGGGCGAATTCAACGGTGAAATCATCCAAGCACGCACATGGCCGACCAAGGAAAACCGCTTGGTGGTGATTGAGCTGACGGACTGAACTGCCGGACTGAACTGCCGGACTGAGCGGCCGTTTGTTTGAGTCAATCCGCGAGCCTGGCAAAAGCCTCGCGGTACTTCAGCGTGGTTTGTTCGATCACGTGCGCGGGCAATGCTGGCGACGGCGCGGTTTTGTCCCACGGCTGAGCTTCTAGCCAGTCGCGTAAAAATTGCTTGTCAAAACTCGGCGGGTTTGAGCCGTTGGCCAATGCGTGTGCATAGCCTTCTGCGGGCCAGTAGCGAGATGAGTCGGGCGTCAAAACCTCGTCCATCAAGGTCAAGGTGCCATCCCCGTCGAGCCCAAACTCAAACTTGGTGTCTGCAATGATGATGCCCCGCTGAATCGCATAGGCGGCGGCCGTTTCGTAGAGGCGAATCGACACCTCGCGCACCCGGTTTGCCAGTGGCTCGCCGATGATGCTGCACATCGCCTCGAAGCTGATGTTCTCGTCGTGGTCGCCCATGGCGGCCTTGGTGGCGGGTGTGAAAATCGGTTGGTTGAGTTTGGAGGCGTTACCCAGCCCGGCGGGTAATGCCACGCCGCAAACCGATTGGCTTATTTGGTACTCTGCCCATCCGCTGCCAGCCAAATAGCCACGAACGACGGCTTCAACCGGTAATGGCCTGAGGCGTTTGACCAACATCGAGCGGCCGCGAACCGTGGCTTGGTCGGCCGTGCCGACGACGCTGAGCGGGTCTTCGCCGGTCAAGTGGTTGGGCACGATGCCCGTCAGCTTGTCAAACCAAAAAAGCGCCATCTGCGTCAGCAAGGCGCCTTTGCCGGGAATCGCCTCGCCCATGACCACGTCAAACGCGCTGATGCGGTCGGTGGCGACCATCAGCATGCGATCGGTGCCAACGCCGTAGTTTTCACGAACTTTGCCCCGGCCGATCAAGGGCAATGAGCTTAAATTCGACTGGAGCAGGGCAGGAGAGTTCATGAGCATAAGCAAGTAGTTTGCCTCGAATCAACCCTGCCGCTGCATACAGGCGCTTACTGAACGACCTGGGCTAAGTCGCCGCTTGCGTATTGCGCGGCAACGGCGTGCAAGCTGGCGGGTTTGATTTTTGAGCCTTGGCCTTCGCAGCCGAACTCCAAGTAGCGCTGTTTACAAATCGCTTGTGCGGCGGCGCGAGCGGGTTTGAGGAAGTCGCGCGGGTCGAATTTGTCAGGGTTTTCAAACAAATATTTGCGAGTCGCGGCGGTCATCGCCAAGCGAATGTCGGTGTCGATGTTGATTTTGCGCACGCCGTACTTGATCGCTTCTTGGATTTCTTCGACCGGCACGCCGTAGGTTTCCTTCATCGCGCCGCCGTACTGGCGAATGATGGCCAACAAGTCTTGCGGCACGCTGGACGAGCCGTGCATCACCAAATGTGTGTTGGGAATGCGGCGGTTGATGGCCTTGATGCGGTCAATCGCCAAAATATCGCCCGTTGGCTTGCGAGTGAATTTATACGCGCCGTGGCTGGTGCCAATGGCAATGGCCAAGGCGTCGAGTTGGGTGCGCTTCACAAAATCTGCCGCTTGCTCGGGGTCGGTCAGCAACTGCTCGCGCGTCATCGTCGAGTCGGTGCCGTGGCCGTCTTCTTTGTCACCCTTCATGGTCTCCAGCGAGCCCAAGCAGCCAAGTTCTCCCTCAACGGTCACGCCCAGTTTGTGGGCCATGTCTACTACAGCGCGGGTCACGTCGACGTTGTAGTCGTAGCTGGCGATGGTTTTGCCGTCAGCCATGAGCGAGCCGTCCATCATGACTGAACTAAAGCCCAGGTCAATCGCGCCTTTGCAAACCTCGGGGCTTTGGCCATGGTCTTGGTGCATGACGACCGGCACATGAGGAAAGCTCTCGACTGCCGCTTGAATCAAATGCTTCAAGAACCCCTCGCCCGCGTACTTGCGGGCACCGGCGCTGGCCTGCATGATCACGGGCGCGCCAACTTCACTGGCAGCCTCCATGATCGCCTGCACTTGTTCTAAGTTGTTGACGTTGAAGGCCGGAATGCCATAGCCATTGACGGCGGCATGATCGAGCAACTGACGCATTGAAACGAGAGCCATGGGACGAGTCCTAGTCGGAAGTTAAAAATGGGGTGCCAACGCTCAACCTCTTGGGATTGGTAACTGCGTGGTAACTGCCGCAATTTTAATCGGCCAAACTTGGTTTTGGAGACTCGCGACTCTACCGACGAGCAGCTTCGGTCTTGCGAATGCGCGCAGACGTGAAAACGGAGCAGTTTTGAGTTGTTTTTACGACATATTGGCCCTTGGTCTCCGATTTCATTGATGTTGTTGCTATTATTTTTGATGTTTCAATTTGCTCGCCATGAACACAGCCCCACCCGTGCCAACACTGCCAAACTTCACTCAACCCGCGTGGACCCGCGCGTTCGACTTGACCTGTGAGCTGGGCGAGTCGCCTCATTGGTGCGGTCAAACTCAAGCCTTGATTTGGGTTGACATCGCCGCCCAGTGCATTTTGCGCGGCGACGTGGTCAACCAAGTCGTTGAGCGCTGGCCCATGCCCAGTACGCCGGGCTGCGTGGCACCCCGCGCCGGTCGCGGCTTTGTTGTGGGTCTTCGCAGCGGCGTGGTTGTCGCCGATGTTTGGGGTGGCGAGTTGCAACCCGTTTGGGCGTATTCCCCGGCGGCAAGCGGACTGCGCCTGAACGACGGCAAGGCCGATGCGCAAGGGCGTTTTTGGGTCGGCAGCTACAGCGAGCGACGCGAGCCCACTGCCATGCTGGTCGGTTTGCAGCCAAAAGCGGCTCAAACCGGTGACTGGAGCGTGATTTGCGAGCGCTCGGGCTTCGCTGCATCCAACGGATTGGCGTCATCGGCGAGCGGCGAACATATGTATTGGGCTGACACCGCAGGGCATCGGGTGTTGCGCTACCCCGTCAACGGGTTTGGCGACCTGGGCGAAGGCGCGCCGTGGTTGCAACTGGCACCCAAACCCAGCCAGTGGGACTTTGCAGCCGACCCCGATCACACCCAATACGCGGGCCGACCTGACGGCGCGACGCTCGACGCTGAGGGCGCATATTGGGTGGCCCTGTACGAAGGGAGCGCGTTGCTGCGCATCGGCTCGAACGGCCAAGTGCTGGAGCGGCTGCGCACACCCAGCTTGCGGCCCACCATGCCTTGTTTGGGCGGTGCAGACCTGAAAACCCTGTACCTCACGACCGCCAAGGCCCCAGCCAACAGCGCTGAAGCCGCCGCTCAACCCGACAGCGGCAGTGTTTGGTCAACGCGGGTCAGCGTGCCGGGGGTTGCGGCGCACCGGGTTGCCAGCGAATAACCATTCTTGGGCTTTGACAGCAAAAATATGGATGTTTTCGGCACTTGGTCACCGGATTCATTGACGTTGTTGCTATCAAAATATAACTACTCTTGAGGCGAATCTTCTCCCGGCAGTTGGTGCGCGATGACCCGCCCTCGCCGCGCCAGCGCTTCACGCAGCAAGTACTCGACCTGGGCGTTGGCGCTGCGCAGCTCTTGAGCGGCCATGCGCTCGATCTCGGCCCAAAGGGCCGGATCAACGCGCAGCGGGTACGCTTTTTTGCCCGGGCTGGCCATTACTGATAAAGGGTGCCAGCGTTGACGATGGGCTGCGTTTCGCGGTCTGAGCACAGCACGACCAGCAGGTTGCTCACCATTGCGGCTTTGCGTTCCTCATCCAGCGTGACGATTCCTCGCTCGCTCAAACCCTTCAGGGCGGCCTCAACCATACCGACCGCGCCTTGCACAATTTTGTGGCGCGCGCCAACAATTGCCTCAGCTTGCTGGCGGCGCAGCATCACTTGTGCGATCTCTGGCGCATAAGCGAGGTGCGAAATTTTGGCATCTTCAACAGCCACTCCGGCATCGATGAAGCGCATCTCCAATTCGTGCTTGAGCGCGGCCGTGGTCGCGTCACCCGCGCGCAGCGTGGTCTCACCGGGCTCCAAATCTTCACCTTCGTCGTACGCGAACCGAGTCGCCAAGTGGCGAATCGCGGCTTCGGCCTGAATTTGCACATATTTGACATAGTCGTCCACCTCAAACACGGCCTGCGCCGTGTCTTCGACCCGCCACACCACGACCGCGCTGATCTCAACCGGATTGCCGCGTTTGTCGTTGACTTTGAGCGTCGGGGCGTTGAGGTTTCGTGCGCGCAGTGAGATTTTTCGCTTGATCAACAAGGGGTTAGCCCAGCGCAGGCCTTCGGCGCGGTCGGTGCCTGAGTACGCGCCGAATAACGTCATGATGGCGGCTTCGCGCGGCTGCAGCATGTACAGGCCCACGAGCAACACCAGCCCAACAGCGATCAAAACTGCGACGACCAGCAAACCGAAACCCCCGCGAACGCCGCCTTGGGTGAACGCCAAGCCCGCGCCAAATATCAGCGCGACCCCGATGAATGCGGCCAAATAGCCGTTAACTGAGTGAAACTGGCGCTCGGTGAGCGCCGTGCGAGATTCGTTTTTCATGTCAAGGCCCTCCAGTGGCCTGACTCCGATCGCAGTGTGATGGATATTTGCGATCAAAGTGATATCACTTTAGCTCATTTTGAGTCTCTGCGCAAGGGGTTGCACAATTGAGGCAATGACTTCTTCTTTTGCGCCCAGCGCGGGCAGGCTCGCCGCACCGTTTGATGCCAACTTTGGAGCGCCGGCTTGGCTTTTGGGTGGCAATCTTCAAACGATTTGGCCTGCGCTATTTTCCAAGCGATTCGATGGTGTCCCACCCGCCTGGACGCGCGAACGTTGGACCACGCCCGATGGTGACTTCATCGATATCGACACCAGCGCCGGTATCGGCAATATTGGCTCGACAGTGGTGCTGTTTCACGGCCTCGAAGGCTCGTCAAGCAGCCATTACGCGCAGGCATTCGCCGCCGAGTGCGCTGCCTTGGGTGCGAGCCTGATCGTTCCCCATTTCCGGGGCTGCTCGGGCGAGATCAACACGGGCCCAAGGGCTTATCACTCGGGCGACTGGGAAGAAATTGACTGGATTTTGCGGCGCATCAAAGCCGCACGCCCGACGCAAGCCGTCGTCGCAGCAGGCGTGAGTTTGGGTGGCAACGCCTTGATGAGATGGGCGGGCGAAATGGGCGAGAGTGCTAAATCGGTGGTCAGCGCAGTCGCATCAATCAGCTCGCCGCTTGATTTAGCCGCCAGCGGCCAAGCGATTGGTCGGGGCTTCAATCGCTTGGTCTACACCCGCATGTTTTTGAACACCATGAAGCCCAAAGCGTTATTGAAGCTGAAACAGCATCCCAAACTTTTCGACGTCCAGCGCATGCTGGCCTCGCGCGACTTGTTTGAATTTGACAACGCATTCACCGCACCGCTGCACGGCTTCAAAGACACAACTGACTACTGGGCTCGGGCTTCGGCCAAACCGGTGCTGGCAAGCATCGGCATCAGCGCTCTGTGTTTAAACGCTTTAAATGACCCGTTTGTTCCTGCGAGCAGCTTGCCAACAACCGCGCAAGTGTCCAAACACGTGAGCCTGTGGCACTCAAAGGGCGGCGGACATGTGGGCTTTGCGTCAGGGTCGATTCCGCCGGGTGACGTGCGAGCGCTGCCGCGAGTGGTGCTGCCTTGGATGTTGGCGCAAATCTGATGGACGACATCGTCAAACAAGCCATGAACAAATGGCCCAATGTGCCCCATTGTTTTGGGTGGCTGGGGCTTGACGCGCGCGGTGGCTGGTGGATGCGCGACGACCGCGCTCAGGCATTGGGCCACTTCTCAAGCGGCATTACCGGTGCCAAAGGCTCGCTTTTGGCGCACGAGAAGTTGATTTCGTTCATTGAACGAAATTACGATGTGGTTCCGGACGGTGAGCCGCAAAGCGGCCAATGGTTTTTTCAAAACGGGCCGCAGCGCGTGTTCGTGGAGCTTGAGGCCACGCCTTGGGTGATGCGCGTGGCCAGCGACTTCTCGCTCAGCACCCACACCGGGCGAACCACTCGCATGCAACGATGCATTTTGGACGAACACGGCCGCGTGTACGCCGACACCGAAACCGGGTTCGGGTTGATCCACACACAAGATGTCGGTGTTGCCGCAGACGCGATTGAGCACGGGCTGTGGGTGCCACAAGACATGTTGGCCAAAGACTTGCCAGCGAAGTTTGGATACGTGCGCCGCCCGCAGTTGAAACAACGTGCGTAACAAATCGACACTCTTTTAATGCATTTGTTTCATTTAATTCGATCAAGCTTTCGCGATTGGGCGGCTTACACTGACGTGGTGGCGGTTGAAGTTGCCACCAAAGCACTCAATAGACTTGAAGGGAATACATAGTATGAAAAGACACGTCAAAGTCCTTGCCGCGGCCACGATCGCGATCTCAGGTGTCGGGGGGGGGGGGGCTTAGTTTCGCCGACTGTCCCGAGTCTGGCACCTGCACGGTGTACGGAACCCCGTCCTCACCCTCTCCGTCACCCGGTTACAACTCTGGCGATGGTTTTGGGGGCAGTGGCGGAGGTGGAAATCAAAGTTACCCTGAGACTGAGGCTTGGCTTCCGGGGGGAAGTCCGGCTCCGGCTCCTGCACCTGTCTTAAATTTCGGTGCGATTGCAACAGGATTCAAGCCATCATGTCCGATACTGCCGCTTGAATCCATTGGCGTGTACGTCAACAGAGCAACCGCCCAGTGCATTCAACATACAAGAGACGCGATAGGATACCCTTACCTTCTTTTGCCTGGCGTTGCACACTCTGCAGTTATTGCATGTCAGGGTAATCAACCAAGGTTTTCAGACATTTATATTGCCGCCGAAAATGGAAAAACAGACCGATGCGACTGACAAAACGCGGGGTCGGCGGCATCGTATTGGCTCTTGCTGGAATCGCTTCGATCGTCATTCTAAATGTTGGCGATCGAGAAGAGGGTCTCAATGTACGGCCTGCCAGCGTGAACCTCAAAACCCCCGATTTTTTCGATGCCACGCGAGTGATGGAGAACGCAAAAACGATTTCTGCTTCAATTTCGCCGAATGTCATTGCATCTGCCTCAATTCGTAATGGATCCAAACCTCAGATTAGCGACACGAAATGGCAGCATCTCAACAGCCGCTCAGATTTGGATATATTTTATCAGCTTGCGGCGGAATCTGGTGACTTTCGGCTTAAGGCGGCGGCAACCCTTGTAATCGTGTCATGTGCTGGTATGCCGCAGCCAGGTGTAAGCGACGCCGATATGTTGAGTTTGTTTGAGTTTTACAACGGCAAGCTTGAAGGCAATAAAAAATTGGCTTCAATGAAGTCAAAGGCGTTGAAGGATCTCGCTGAAGTCTGTAAAACTGGCAACACTGAAACTGACTTAAAACGAAATTCGAATGTAAGCGGAAGTCTAGATTTACAATTGCTGCGTACGAGAAACTCACGTCCATATGCAGTCAATAGTGCACGACAAATTGCTATTCAAATTTTATCGAGTCCGAGCGAACATCCATTGGCGTTTGATTTGTGGCTAACGGATGAGCTTTGGCGTGAAATTGGAAAGCAATCTGGGTTCAATGTTCCGCAAAAATCTTTCGTTGAAGACGAATTGTACGGGCGATTCATTGGTGTGCAGGAATCCGATTCGTTTCGAACACTTGTCCGCTGCGGTACGCTGGCAAAATGTGACCCAGTTAGTGTCTTGAGTGACGATCAAAGAAAACGCGCTTTGGCCTTTGTAGAATATATCGAATCAGCTATTCGCTACCAGCGCTGGAACCAACTGTTCTAGCGGGTGCTGGTTGATCAAATGTTGGAGCAATCACCGCACGGGCTGATTCCGGTTGAGTTGAGTCGGGTTCGAAATTGGCGAGATCATTGGACGCGGGAATCTGTTGATCCGAGCGCATATGGGTACTCATTGCGATTGCCTGATGAGCCTGACAACGCGTTTGAGCCCAACACTAGAGCGCTAGCGTTTGCCGAATGCTACGGCGGTAGCGGTGTTGGAGCCAATGCGGGCGGTGTTCGCTGCGCCAACCTCAACGGTGTGCAGATTAAGGGCATTGGATCGACAATCTTGGCCGGTCAAACCACTGACAAATGGCACAAGCACGGCGCTTGTTCGACGCAAGATGCCATCAAAGAGGCGATTTTTTCGCAGCTCATGGATGCCGCGTTGCCTCACGGCGGGGTTAAGGCGATAGCGGTTTTAGACTTGGGTCTGCGTTTCGCGACCGAGGTCGGAGTCGAAAAGTTACCCAGCAGTGCGCCGCGTGCATTGTTTGTGCGCGAGCAATCAATACGGGTTGCACACTTCATGCGCTCGTCGTTTGTGAATGCAGGGCCTGAAATGGCGACGCGGGAAGTGCTTCGCATGCGCGACGGTATTCCTCGCTTGGCAAATGCTTTGAGCTTGAGCCGTCAACATGTCAGCATGGCCTCTGTTGCCCTTGGCGTGACCGAGATGTACAGCCGGTTGATGCAGCAAGTCGCAGCACTCCGGGCCAGGCGTTTGATCCATGGGTCTTTGATTCCGTCTAACTTTTGTGTTGACGGGCGAATGCTGGATTTCACCACTTCAACCGCGCTGTCCACTTTGCAACCCGTGGTGGTGGCGCTGGGTGGTGAAACGTCGCATGGGCAGCACCGCCAAGTGCTGGAGTCGCTGCCTGATGTGTTGTTCTACATCGCTAAGTTCGACCCTCGATGTGCAACGCCTCGCAAAAGCCTGCAGCGACTCATCGAACACGTGCGCGAGTCCGTGTTCGCGGCGCATCTGCTGGCATCCAAACGCGAGTACGCAGCCTTGCTGGGTTTCAGCTCGGCGGAGGTTCTTGCCTTATCGGCGGTGACCTTGGACGCGCTGTTTGATGCGATCATGGGCTTGATTCGACAGGGCAGCGTTGACGGCCACCTGTATTTTGGCGGGGATGAGCACCCGATGATTCAGGCCACCGGCCGGGATGATTTGCTGGGCGTGTTCATTTGGGCTGCATTGAGTCATGACCAAGGCGATCAAGTGCGTCGTGAGTTGATTTTCAGCCGCTGCTCATTGGATTTGCTGCGCGCAGCGCGCACAACCGCCGTGCGAGAGTTGGGGGCTCGTTTTGGCGATGAGCGCGATTGCGTGCTGGCAAGGCTGGTGCGCGTTTTGAAGCTCAACGGCGACTTGTCACGCCTCTATCGGCGCAACTTGGACGGCGACATCGATGATCTGTGCAAGTCCGGCGCTCCGATAGCGCCCTTCATTGATGCGATTTCGAATCGTTGGCGCAGTGTCTTTTCGTCGCCGCTCCGTGGCGAAACACACTTGCAGCACTGGTTTACGTCACAGGCGTTCGAACTCAATTCGTCAAACGCGCCGACAATTGCGGGCAAAGATGCGACGTGGGTGGCTATTCTTGACGATTTGGTGAGTCACGCGATACCCGCGCGCTTGAGCTGGTTAAACGCGCGCATGCGCGCTTTGGCTGACGATGGGTGTCCCAATGCTGTCGCTTGACATCAACAAGTCCTACTTGGATCCAGATCGGTATCACACGGTTGGCATCGTCACTACGCTGCTTGCTGGCATCGATGCATGGAGAGGCGATCTTCGCAAACTGATCAATGAAGAAGTGATTCCCGCTCACCGACACGGCCACATCAGGTTCTTCTACGAACACAGACAAATTCCAGTCGGTTTTGTGACATGGGCGAATCTGTCGAACGAGACCGAAAATCGCATCATCGAACCGCTTGATCCGTGGCTGCACATCAGCGAGTGGAATGAAGGCCCATCTTTGTGGATTAGGTATTTGTACATCCAGCCAAGCCAACTTCGCTACGGCATTCGCTTGTGCATGACCGAGCTTTTTCCGGCGGCATCGTCGATTCGGTGCGTGGTGCAACGCAAGGGCCAAAACACCGTGCTTGAATTGGATCGAGAGTTGCTGTGGCGCTACGCTGGCGGTGAGCGACCAATCAACAGTTGAATTCAGTTCGACCCTAGCAACAAAAAAGGCTGCACGAGGCAGCCTTTTCAGTGTGAACCCTCACTGTCTAGTCAGGGTTTTGGTCAGAGTGACTGATTCAGTGAATCAATACTCACGGCCGCCGCGATCACCGCCGCCGCCGTATGGGCTGCGAAAGCCGCCGTCTTGGCCGCCTTCACGGCGTTGGCCACCGCCACCACCGTAGCCGCCGCCACCGCCGCCGTATCCACCACCGCCGCCGCCGCCGCCAGCACCACCGCCGTAGCCACCACCGCCGCCTGAGCGACCGCCGCCACCACCACCGTAGCCACCGCCGCCAGCGCCACCACCGTAGCCGCCACCGCCGCCTGAGCGACCACCGCCGCCGCCGCCGAAGCCGCCACGGTCAGGACGTGGCTCAAGAGGACGTGCCTCGTTGACCACCAGGTTGCGACCTGCCAAAGCTTGGCCGTTCATGCCGTTGACAGCAGCAACCGCTTCTTCATCGGTGCCCATCTCGACAAAACCAAAGCCTTTTGAGCGGCCGGTTTCGCGCTCCATCATGACGCTTGCGCGTGCCACAGTGCCGTAAGCACCAAAAGCCTGCTCCAAATCGCTGTCACGAACCGAAAAGGGCAAATTGCCCACATACAAACGCTTGCCCATTCAATGGACTCCTTCAACAAATTTAACCAGCGACGGAGTCCGCAAACGTCGGCCTGCACCACTTTGGTGTCTGCGCATCATCAACAAGACCTTTATCACCCACTACTGCGACGTTTGCTCACCGAATGCGAGCGAATCAAAACGCAGTTATCGAATTATGCGCTTAACATGTCTTTTTTATGCAAGCAAATTCGCCATTCGCCGCCCCAAAAACACCTGATGTGTTGCCGCTGCGCATCGTTTGCTTGGTTCCAAGCGTCACCGAGCTGCTTTTTGCGATGGGTTTAGGCGCTTTTGTTGTGGGCCGAACCGGGTATTGCATCCACCCCAAGGACGGCGTGAGAGCCGTGCCCAAAGTCGGTGGAACCAAGTCGGTCAACCTGCCAAAAATCAAGCGTTTGGCACCGACCCATGTGGTCGTGAACGTGGACGAAAACGAAATCGAATGCGTGAACGCACTCAGTGCCTTTGTGCCCCATGTTGTCGTCACGCATCCACAAAATCCGCGCGACAACCTGGGTTTGATCGATGATTTGATGCGCGATTTGGGTCTTGCGGGGTCATCAAAAATAGTAGCAACAAACTCAATAGATTCGCAGACCAAGGGCCTAAAAGATCAAATATCTTTAGGTTTAAGCGGTTTTGACGGCTCAAAATGGCCGGTTCGGCGTGTGTTGTATTTGATCTGGCGCGACCCGTGGATGGGTGTGGCGCGGGACACCTACATCAGCCGCATGCTGGCTTTGGCGGGCATGCAGACTTGGCCAGAGGTCAACGGCGGTTTGGTAGGCGCGGCGCGCTACCCGGTGGTTGATTTGAGTGACGCGGCTGCGGCAGGTGTTGATGCGGTGCTGCTGTCATCTGAGCCGTATGCTTTTGGGTCGGAGCACGCAGACGCGGTGAAGCGCACACTTCCGACGGCCAAATGCATGCTGGTTGACGGCGAGGCGATCAGTTGGTACGGCTCGCGTTGTTTGGCCGGTTTCGCCGAGGTGCGCCGTGTCGCGTTGGCTTTGAGCTAGCTGGATCAGTTCTTGTCAGCCGGGTCTTGGTAGTTGCGCCACTGCTTCATTGCGCTGCTCACGGTGAGGATTTGCCGCTCAAACTGTGGACATGCCGCGCAAATCGTCATGTGAAGACGCAGGCCAACCCTGTCGGACAGGCTCAAGTCGCGGTCTTCTCGCGCCACGACTAGGGCGGCGGCTTCTTTGCAAGTGCGGTGAAACGGGTACACGATAGTGTGAAAGTGATGTTGGGTGGAATAGCGCGGCGACTACGCTGCGGCGCGCGTGGAGTTGAACCAGTTCTTCTCCAAGCATTCGCGCAGTTTGAGCCGCGCTCGGTGCAGTTGTACGTATAAATTCGTCGACGTGATGTTCAGTTCCTTACAAACTTCGTCGGCTGACAATTCCAGCCATTCGCGCATCAAAAACACCCGCCCCAAATTATTGGGTAGTTTGCTAGTACAGGCTTCCAAAATGGTCATGAACTGCTTGTTTGACAGGTCCTGATCGGGGTCGCCCCAGTCGGCGGGCATGGCTGAGAAGTGGCCGTTAGGTACAAACCCCAGTGCGTCAAGAACGTCGCCACCGTCGCCATCATCATTTGAGGCGGCAATCGCATCGCTGGACACTTCGCGTGAATTCGCCCTGAAATGGTCGATGACTTTGAATTTCAAGATGCCGACCAGCCAGGTTTTGAGCTGAGAACGGTGCTCAAACCCGTGGGGCTTGGCGAGCGCCGCAATCATGGTTTCGCTCACCACGTCTTCGGCCCAGGTGTCGTTGCGCAGTTGCAGCCTGGCAAACCGCAGCAAGTACTCGCGGTGCGAGGCGACTTGGTGGGCAAAGTCGAGTGGGCTTGGCACCACGGTGGCGATGGGATTGGCTTGAATCATGGCGTGAATAGAATTCCTAAAATCATAGCGTCAAAGTCAATGAATCCGGTGACCAAGCAGCTATTTTGCCTAAAAATGCCTGGTTTTGCCCGTTTTCAGACCCGTTGGAGCGCTGGCCTATACTTTCAAGCCACGCCACACCCCAAATGCACGTACCCGACGGGTTTGCCTAGTCAGGTCACAAATGTCTTCTAAAGTTTCATCCGTTTTCATGACATTTGACACGCCACTGCGGTTGAGCAGTGGCCAAGAATTGCCTGCGCCCTATCGTGTGGCTTACGAGACGCATGGCCAATTGGATGCAACCCGCAGCAACGCGGTGCTGATTTGTCACGCACTCAACGCGTCGCACCACATTGCTGGCGTTGACGAATCCAGCGGCGCTTTGGGCTGGTGGGACAACATGATTGGCCCCGGTAAACCGCTTGACACCAACCGATTTTTCGTGATCGGCGTCAACAACGTGGGCAGCTGTTTTGGGTCGACCGGCCCCGCTGACCGCCACCCCACAACGGGCGAGGTGTTTGGCGCCGATTTCCCGGTCGTAACGGTCGAAGACTGGGTGAACGCACAGGCGCGGCTCTTGGATGCCCTCGGCATCGACGTGCTGGCGTGTGTCATGGGCGGCAGCTTGGGCGGTATGCAAGCCCTGAGCTGGACGCTGCAATACCCGGATCGGGTGCGCCACGCGGTGGTGGTGGCCAGCGCGCCGAATTTGTCGGCTGAAAACATCGCGTTCAACGAAGTTGCCCGCCGCGCCATCGTCACCGACCCCGATTTTTGCGACGGCCACTACATCGCGCGGGGCGCCGTTCCCAAGCGTGGCCTGCGGGTGGCGCGCATGGTGGGCCACATCACCTACCTCAGCGACGACGTGATGAACGAGAAGTTTGGTCGTCAGTTGCGCGACGGCGTGGTGTACAAATACGCCACACAAGAGGTTGAGTTTCAAATCGAGAGCTATTTGCGGTACCAGGGCGACAAATTTGCCGAATACTTTGATGCCAACACGTATTTGTTAATCACCCGGGCGCTGGATTATTTTGACCCAGCACAGGCACATGGCGGTGACTTGGGTGCGGCTTTGGCGAAAGCGAAGGCCAAGTTTTTGTTGGTCAGCTTCACGACCGATTGGCGGTTCGCTCCGGCTCGCAGCCGAGAAATCGTGCGCGCGTTGATCGATAACCGCGCGCAGGTCAGCTACGCTGAAATTGACGCACCGCATGGTCACGACGCGTTTCTACTTGACGATTCGCGCTACCTGAACCTTGTCGCTACTTACTTTAAAACAGAAGTAGGCGCTAACTTGTCCTTGACAGCATGAGCGACTCCGCCCTCATTGAACAAATTGCCGCCCTCGTGCCCAAAGGCTCGCGGGTGCTCGACTTGGGTTGCGGCGACGGCGCGTTGCTTGCCCATTTGCAGCGCGAGCGCGGGTGCAGCGGCTACGGAATCGAGCTCATGGATGCCAATGTGTTGGCCTGCGTTGCGCGCGGTGTGAACGTCATTCAGCTCAATTTGGACGACGGCTTGCAAGTTTTTGCCGACCAAAGCTTCGACGTGGTGCTGCAAATCGACACCTTGCAACACCTTCGCAATGCCGAGGTCATGCTGTGCGAGACGGCGCGGGTCGGGCGCATGGGCGTGGTCGCCTTTCCCAACTTCGGCCATTGGCCCAACCGTTTGAGTGTGATGGCGGGGCGCATGCCGGTGACGAAGGCGTTGCCGTACCAGTGGTACGACACGCCCAACATCCGCGTGGGCACATTTGCTGATTTTGGCGATCTAGCGCGAAAGAACGCATTGACCATTCACGATTCATTTGGGCTGCAGGTGTCGCAAAACCGTGCAAATGTTGTGAGGGTGTTGCCAAATGTGCGCGCGAACATGGCGGTTTTCACATTTTCGGCAAAAAATTGAGTTCAAACCACTACAAACCAGCGGTGGAATTCGTTAGCATGTGACGTAAGCCGAGATACAACTCACCAAACAGTTAATTCACATCAAGCTCGAATGTCCATAGGCTCCATTGTGGTGATGGAAGATGACGAAACCCTTCGTCTGATGATCACCGCCATCCTCAAAAAGCACGACTACCTCGTGTTTGCTGCAGCCAATGGCAAGATTGGTTTGGATTTGGTGCGCCAAACCAAGCCGGATTTGGTCTTAAGTGACGTGCAAATGCCGGTGCTGGATGGCTTGGGCATGTTGACGCAATTGCGCGCTGACCCGTTGATTGCGACCATGCCCGTGGTTTTGCTGACCTCGCTGGGTGAGCGCGCCAACATCCGCATGGGCATGTCCAGTGGGGCCGATGATTACCTCACCAAGCCCTTTTTGCCGCAAGAGCTTTTGGAAGCCGTGCAGACCCAAATGCGCAAGCGGGTGGTGCAAAGTGCCGCGCAGGTTGAGGCAGTTAACTCAGCGGTCAAGTCGGCTCTGGACAGTCAGCGCCACTCATTGGCAACCATTTACGAGCGTCGCCTCAAGCGCGAGCTCAGTGGCGCCTTGTGGAACACCGCCAGCGACAACCAAAACGATGAAATACACGCCACGGCGACCGTTTTGTATTTGGATTTGATCAACCCCGAGTGGCCAAAATTGTTGTCGCCGAGTGATTTGTCTGAAGTCCTCAAATTGGCGTACACCAGCGCCACCGACACCGTGAATTTGTTTGGCGCGCGCCACGTTCAAATGGTGGGCGAAGGCGTTTTGGCGGTGTTTGTTGGTGAAAACGACACCAGCTCAGTTAACCACGCGACTCGGGCGTTCAAGTCGGCGTTCGCCTTGGTCAAGTCGGCCACGCGGGTTCAACGTCACTTGGATGAGCGATTTCCCGGCAAAAAGCTGCCCAAGTTCGCGGTCGGCGTGGCACTGCACAGCGGCCCTGTCACGATTGCCAAAATTCACGACCCGCTGCGATTTGAGCGCACGGTGGTGCTGCCGGTCGGCGAGACGATCAAAATCACGATGCAACTGCAACAGCGCACCACGCATGCCAGTTGCGCGGTCATCGCCAGCGAGTCCGTCATCGCGGGCCACGAGCACATGCTGATTGCCGGTCGCCAAGCAGCGGTTGACTTGCGTGGTGACGGCCAAGTCGTCCGCATTGCCGAGTTGATGGGCCTTCGCGAGTGACGCTGCCCTTGGGGTGGGGCTGCGCGCTGGCCGTGCATGGATCTCGTTCATGAGCATCTGGTCTCGCCAAATCAACAATGCCATCGACGAGATGGTTCAAAACCCCGATATTGTTGGTTTGTACCGGCGTTGGGTGGCCGCGCCAAAAATAGGCGGATTCGCCGACTTCGCCGCTTTCTCGGTGGGCGATGACGAGCGCTTGGCCCCCAAGCTGATGCAACTGCGCGTGCTGGATGCCCAGCGAAGCGACTTGGAATACACGCATTACGGGCGAGACATTGCCAAGCACGCCAACTTTGACATGACGGGCCAAAGGGTGTCTGATTTTGGTGGTGAGCTAACCGATTTTTTCAAGTCGCGCTACCTACAGGCCTTGGCCGCTCAGCACCCCATCTACACGGTTCACTATGCAGAGCGGGCGCGTTCGGTGTTGACTTGGGAGCGGCTGATATTGCCGCTGAAAGGCGCTGACGGGGTTGAGTGGGTCCTGACGTACAACCAGCCCCTGGAGTCTCGCCACGTGATGTTGGAGTCCGTGCTGAACGCCTCAAGCGACGCGATTTTGGCTTTGCGAGCGGCGCGCGACGACGCTGGCGTCGTGAATGACTGGCAAGTCGCTGCGTGCAACTCACAGGCGGTGAGCTTGTTGGGTTTGGTCGACGATCACCCCACGGGTCGATCGATTCTGGAGGTGATGCCGCGTTGGCATGAGTTGGGGTTGGAAGCCCACGCGATGGCGGCGCTGGGCGTGGCCACTGGACCCAATTTCGAGTTGAGCTTTAGTCCGCACGGGGGAATGGTGCAAGGTATCGTCAAACACGATGTCATCCACTGTGTTGGGCAATCGTCTTCGATTGGCGTTGACGGCTGCGTGCTGCGCTTGACCGACGTCAGCGACCGAAAGCTGTTTGAGGCGTTGTTGTGGGACGCCAAAATGAAGGCCGAGGCCTCGGAGCAGGCCAAAAGCGCGTTTTTGGCGACCATGAGCCATGAGATTCGCACGCCGATGAACGGCGTGATTGGCATGACGAGTTTGCTGCTGGATACGCCGCTGTCGAACGATCAACGCGAGTTTGCCGAGACGATTCGCACCAGCGGCGAGGGTCTTTTGGTCGTCATCAACGACATCTTGGATTTTTCAAAAATCGAGTCGGGCCAAATGGAGCTGGAATCCGCCCCATTTCACTTGCTCGATTGCATCGAAAGCGCGATTGACTTGCTCAGCTCGATTGCGCAGAAGAAACAGCTCGATTTGATGTATCTGATCGACCCCGATGTGCCGGATGCGATCTTTGGCGACATGCAGCGGGTGCGTCAAATTTTGGTCAATTTGATCGGCAATGCGCTTAAATTCACCGATGAGGGTGAGATTTTGGTGACGGTCAAGCGCGCGCTAAGCCCAGACTCTGAATGTCCGTTGATCGAGATTTGCGTCAGCGACAGCGGCATCGGCATCGCAGCTGACAAATTGCCCAAGTTGTTTCAAGCGTTTTCGCAGGTCGATACCAGCACCGCACGCCGCTATGGTGGCTCTGGGCTGGGGCTGGCCATTTGCAAACGCTTGGCCAGCGCCATGGGCGGGCGGGTCCGTGCGGTGAGTGAGCTGGGCGTTGGGTCAACGTTTTGCGTTGAGTTGCCCGGTGTGGGTGCGCCGCTGGAGCGGATGGGTTTGATTGCCAACGTGAAGTCGCTCAAAGGACGGCGCGCGCTTTTGGTTGACGACAACTCCACCAATTTGCGCGTCATCAGCCTGCAATGCCAGCGCTGGGGCATGAGCAGCATGACGTGCCGCAGCGTATTGGAAGCCCTTGGCGCGGTGGCCGCATTGGCTGACGGCGAATCGTTCGACATCGTCATCACCGACATGAACATGCCTGGCGACGACGGTATTGCGTTAGCGCACGCGCTTCAGGCGACCCACCCCAATTTGCCCGTGATTTTGTTGTCGAGCGTGGATATCCGCCGCACGCCTGAAGTGGAGATTTTTAGCGCGACCTTGCTCAAACCTGCCCGCCAAGCCAGTCTTTTTGATGCCATCGCTCGCAGCTTGCACCTAGAAAACGGCCAAACGACCCAACCGCGAGCCACGCCTGTTCAGTTTGACAGTGGGTTGGTTAACCGCTACCCGCTGCGCATTTTGTTGGTTGACGACAACGAGGTCAACCGCAAGGTTGCGGCTCGCATGTTGGCCGGTTTTGGCTACCGAAGCGATTCGGCGGCAGACGGGTGGGAGGCTGTCCAAGCGGTTGAGCGCCAGCGCTACGACTTGGTGTTCATGGACGTTCAAATGGGCGTGATGGACGGTCTTGAGGCGACCCGCCACATTGTCCAAAACGTGCCCGAACACAAACGCCCCCGAATCGTGGGCATGACTGCCAACGCACTGGTCGAAGACCGCGAAATCGCGCTTGCCGCCGGCATGCAGGGCTATGTAACCAAGCCAATCTCGGTTGCTGCCCTGCGTGAGGCGCTGGTCAGTTGCGCCAAAGCCATGCGCGACCCCGAAATCACGACCGACCCCAGCCACTCGACCGGCTTTGGTGACGACGGCGAAAAAGGGCTGGAAATGGCTCAAATTGAGCCCCTGATTGAGCTTGACCCCAGTGGCAGCTTTTTGTTTGAACTATTGGATTCGTTTGCGTCCAACGTGGCGGGCAACATTGGGCGTCTGCGCGGCTCATTTGCGGCCAACGACCACGCCGAAGTCGCCCGAGTCGCCCACCAAATCAAGGGCTTGGCAGCGAATTTGGGTGTGCGCGACTTGGTGCGGTCGTGCCATCGGCTTGAGAGCAAGGCGCAAGCCCGCAACTTGTTGGATGCCGACGGCTTGATTGACCGGGTTGAGCGTGACTATAAAAACAGTTTGATCGAGTTTGCCGGGGTGCGAAAAAGCGTCGCCGAGCGCAATCGCTGACTCCTCATTCGATAGCAACGAACCCAATGAATTCGGTGACCAATGGCATATTTTGCATAAAAATTGCCGCTTGCCCGCATGTTTCACGGTGACGGCATCCAGCGCGCCCTGCAGCGGGATGCAGCGCCGCGCGGCGTGCCGCGTCAGGGGCTCGATGCCCCTGCAAGGCAAGCGGTGCGGCGCTGCGCCCGCTGCGGGGATGCGATGGGTGCCGAGTGTTTTTGCGGGCGTTCAAATTGGATTCAAAAAAATGACCCTGATTCAATGGAGAAACAGCCGCAAAAACTCGCTCACCGTGAAGTATGCGGGCTAGGGAGCCAATTTCATCGCCAATTGATCTGCCAGCACGTGAGCCACTTCAATTGGTGATGCGTTCACGCCGAGGCTGGCCAAATCCACGGTTTTCAGGCCTGCGTAGCCGCAGGGGTTGATTCGCTCGAACGGCTCCAACGCCATCGCCACGTTGAGCGCCAAGCCGTGATACGTGCAGTGGCGGCTGACTTTGATGCCCAAAGCAGCGATTTTGGCCAGGCCTTGAAAGGGGTCAATCGGTGCGTCAGACACTCCTAAATCAGTAGCATCAAGCCCAATAGATCCGGTGACCAAGGGCGAATTTCTCATCAAATTTATCAATTTGCCGTGTCTAAACGGGTTTTCAAGGCTCACGTAGATGCCAGGCGCGCCGCGCACGCGGTGTCCCGTCACGCCGAAATGCATGAGGGTGCGAATGATGGCTTCTTCTAGCCGGTAGACGTACTCTTTGACGAAGTAGCCAGCGCGCTTGAGGTCGATCAACGGGTAAGCCACCACCTGGCCAGGGCCATGAAACGTCACTTGTCCGCCTCGATTGGTGGGTACGACCGCAATGTCGCCAGCGGCCAACACGTGGGCCGCTTGGCCTGCAAGCCCCAAGGTGAAAACGCTCTCGTGCTCACACAACCAAAGCTCGTCGGTCGTGTCCGCGCCACGCTTTGACGTGAATGCCTGCATGTCGGCGTAAGTGCTGGCATAGTCGGCGCGACAAAACGGTCGAGTGATCATCATGAAATTATCAACAGTTATTGCCATCGCTGTGGTGTGCGCCAGCGCTTTGGCCCAAGCCAATGATGCGGCGCCGCTGCCCGCCAGCGAAGTGGCGCTCAACCGTGCCTTGGTTGCGTACAGCGAAGACCGCCATGCCGATGCGGCGGGCCAGTTTGCCGTTTTAGCCGCGAAAGGCGTGGGTTTGGCCCAATACAACTTAGCCATGATGCATTTGCGCGGTGATGTGTCCAAGCCTGACTTTGCCCGCGCCCGCAAGCTGCTCAACCAAGCGGCTCTACAGGGCGTCGTACTGGCGGTTTTTGCGCTGTCGCAGGTTCACGAGCTGGGTGCTGGCGTGCCGGTTGACTTGAAAAAAACCAACGAGTGGCTAGAAAAAGGGGCCGCGTTGGGTCACCCTGACTCACAGTTGAGCTTGGGCACCAATTTGATGCTCGGCCGTGGCACGCCAAAAGACATGCCCCGCGCCGCACACTGGTTTCGCGAGGCAGGCAAGGCTGGCGATGTGGGTGCGCAGTATTTGCTGGCAAGCCTTTACGAGCACGGCGACGGCGTGCCGCAAGACCTGCGCTTGGCCGCCTATTGGTATGAGTTGGCCGCGCAAAACGGCGACTTGGCGGCGCCGATCAAGCTCAAAGAGATGCGCGAAGCCTTCAGTCGGCCCTGATGGCGTGGTGATCGTGCCGTGATCGCGTCGTGATCGTGTCGTTTTGGCAAGTGTTGCGCGTTACAAACACCCGAGGCGAGTGCTGGACGCTTTGCGGCCTAAGCGTGGGCTTCTAGAGTCAACTGTCACCCATTTGCCGCATTTCGGCACTATCTTCGAGGTTTGCAGCGAATTGCGGCGAATGGCAGTGGGATTGGCCCAAGTCTTGCCAGCCCAATTTGCCCCGACCAACACGCTTTTTACCCCGCTTTGGAGTTTTCAATGACCGTGACCCACGCCAAGAACCCACGCTTCACACCGCGGCAAGTCGCTCGCGCAGCCGCCATCACCGCCGCTTTGGCCGCGATGGCCATGCAAGCCGCTTACGCGCAAACCGCTCCATCAGCCCGCCCAGCCGCATCGGCTGCCGAAGACGACGCACCGCGCGCCAAAGACGACGTCGTCCGTTTGGGCACCATCACCATCACTGGCTCGGGTGATCGTCTGGGTGCGGGTCAAATCATCAATGAAGATGCCGTCAAGTCGCGCAGCACGATCACGCGCGCCAGCATTGAAAAAGACCGCGCCACGGGCAACTTTCTCCAAAGCGTGGAACTGCTTCCCAGCGTGAACGCCTTCAGCCATGACGCAACAGGTTTGTTTGGTGGTGGCGTGAGCATTCGGGGCTTCAATGCCGACCAAATTGGTTTCACCATCAACGGCGTGCCGGTGAATGACAGCGGCAGCTTTGGCGTGTTTCCACAAGAGTACATTGATCAAGAGAACGTTTGCACCACCAATGTGGCACAGGGCACTTCAGATCAAGAAAGTGCGCACATTGGCGCGTCTGGCGGCTCAATCGGTGTGACCAGTTGCGATGCGACCGCCGCGCGGCGGGTGCGCGTCACCCAGTCGCTGGGTGGTCTGGGCTTGCGCCGCACCTTTGTTCGCCTGGACACCGGAGGCATGTTCAACAACCAATTGCGCAGCTACATCAGCTACAGCAACAGTTTCGCCCGCAAGTGGAAGGGCTTGGGCGAAGCCAAGCGTGATCACATTGACGTGGGCTTCAACTGGGACGTCGCACCCGGCCACAAAGTGCTGGGCGTGTTGAATTACAACAAGGCCGTTAACAACAACATCAACAACCCCACTTTGACCGAGCTGCGGGCCAACGGCTACTTGTGGGATAACTTTGCCACCTTCAACAAAACCACCGTAGTCTCCGGGCTCGCGCAAACGGAAAGTGGCTCTTCGCCTGCCTACTACAAGCTCGCCACCAACCCGTTCGAAAACGCAATCGCTTCGTTGTCGGGTTCGTTCACATTGTCTGACAGCCTCACCCTCAAAGTTCAGCCCTACTTTTGGTACGGCTACGGCACAGGCGGCATTCAACAATCCACCCTGACTGAGAGCAATTTTCTGACTGGCGCGGGCGGCACATTCACTGGCACCAAAGACCTCAACGGTGACGGTGACACCCGCGACCGCTTCATCGTTGCTCGGTCCAACGTTACCCACACCCTTCGCCCTGGCGTCACGACCGAGCTGAATTGGTTGGCGGGTGAGCACAGCGTCAAGGTGGGTTTTTGGTACGAGCAAGCCAAGCATCGCCAAACCGCGCCCGCAGTGCCGGTGGATGCCAACGGCAACCCCACCACGATTTGGCTTGACCAAGGCCGCATCACCCGCGCCGATGGCTCCGAGTACAACAACCGCAACTGGGAAACCAAGACCAAAGTCAGTGCGTTTTTCTTGACCGACAACTTCACCTTCCACGATAACCGAGGTCTGTTGAGTGTGGGTGTTCGCATGCCACGTGCGCAGCGCGACTTCACCAACAACCCCAGCGAAGGTGGGGCGTTTTTGTACAACATTTCGCGCACGTACTCTGACACCCTGCCCCAAGTTGGCTTTCGCTACAAGCTCGACAAAGAGCAGCAGGTGTTCATGAACATCGCGAAGAATTTCCGGGCTCCCCCTAACTTTGCGTATGCACCGACCAATGGCATCGTTCGCATCGTGGCGGGTCAGCCGCAAATTTTGCGCGAGGTGGATCCCGAAACCTCCATCAATACCGACATTGGCTACCGCTTGCAAAACAAAGCAGTGACCGTGTCGGCCAGCTTCTTCAACGTGGCTTACAAGAATCGCCAGGGCAATGCCTTTGACCCTGTGACCAACACGTCGATCTACACCAACATCGGCCGCGTGCGCAGCCGCGGTCTTGAGCTTGAGCTCGGCACACGTCCGGTCAACGGTCTGACGTTCTACGCGTCAGCGACAGCCCAACACAGCAAGATCCTGGACAACTTGCGCCAGACCACGGCGGTGACGCTGCCGTTGGCAGGCAAAGAGTTCACGACCACGCCACGTCGCATCTTTTCACTGTCCACCCAGTACCAACAAGGCCCATGGTACGTTCGTGTGAAGGCGAAAGAAGTCGGCAAACAGTTCGCCACGCTGATCAACGACGAAGAGGTTCCAGCCTATGCCAAGGTTGACATCGACGGCGGCTACACCATTGGCAATCTCGGAATGGCAAAAGATGCCAAGATTCGTTGGAACATCTCAAATCTGTTCAACAAAGAGTACCGCAGCTCGGGTTCGGGCGTGCAGTTGTTCACGCAGCCGGTCGTCACAGCCGCCGGCACAATTCCGGCCAACCTCGGGGCAGTGCGTTACTACTTGGGTGCACCGCGATTGTTCACACTGAGTGTGAGCGCAGACTTCTGATCTCCATCGTGTCTCCAGCTTCGCGGCTGGTTTGATGTGTCAGCCTAAACCCGGATCGTTGCGAAAGCAGCGATCCGGGTTTTTTCATGGCCGTTCATCTTTTTCTTTTGACCGGAGCACCTTGTTTGGTCCAATATTGGAATTCTTCTTCGTGGTGTTCAATGTCAAGCTCGCTGACCCGCATGGCGATTTTTTCTTGAACTTCCGCGACCGCTTGGTTGTAGATCACGGGCCCGACCTCTTCGACGAAAAATCCAAGCAAGGCACCCGCGGCGATGTTGCCGATGCGCCCGCCGGTGTGTTCTTGCATGTGCTTGGTGAAGTAGCGCTCGATTGACTTGATGGCTTCGTCGCGCGCTTCGCGGGTCAGTTCGATGGTCATGGCGTTAGCCCGAATATTTCACCGTGAACGTGTTTTTGCCGCGCTTTTCTCAATCAAACATCTCCTATTTTGTCGAAGCCAATTTGTACGCTGGCAAAAACACTCGACGCCCATCGCACACCCGCAGCGGGCGCAGCAACACACCGCCTGCCTTGCAGGGGCCGTGAGCCCCTGACGCGCCATGCGGCGCGCCGCTGCATCCCGCGGCAAGGCGCGCTGAGCGTCGTCACGATGAAACATTCGGGCTAAATCGGGTAAATCAACGAGTTCAAGATGTTTTCGCTGTCGAGCACGCACAGGCGGCTGATGAGCTTCAATTCGCCGCCCATGTCAAATTGAAAGTGGTCAATGTAGCGACCGCAGGCAAACACCTCGCTCACCCCGCAACCGCCTGCACCAGGTTTGGTGCGAAAAACCGCAAATGGCGCATGCGCACGAATGTCGCCCCCCAACAGTTGCGCGGTGGCCGCGCCGATGACGTGGCGCGAGTAGTAAGGCGCGTGATAAATCGTTTGGGTGATGCCGTGCACGCGGTCACGCATCATGGCTTGGCTCTCCAAGTCAATCAAGCAAAGCGGCAGCTGGCGGTCATGGTTTTCGCGCCCTTGCACTTGGTAGCGACCATCCACGGTAAAAAGTGATGGCCACTGGGCGAAGTCGCGTTCGTCAAGCACCTGTGCGTAGTGGGCGTTGAACGCGTTGACTTGTAGGCTGGGCAGCAACGCCGCCCAATGGTGTGAGGGCAAGACCGAGTTCATGTTTGCCCCATTGTTTTGCGCCAGTAGCCGTACATGGCCCGAATCAGGCCCTCGGTCACCATGTGGCGGGTCTCACCATCATTTTGGCTGTCAAGCTCGCAGATGGTTGCGCCGTCTCGTGGGCCTTGCGAGTAGCCGCTTTGGCTGAGTTCGATGACCTCGCCGTCATCTGCACTCACAAAACCAGCGGGTCCAAACAAATTGGCTTGGCGAAGCCGCCTGCGCGTCATGGCCTCGTCGTCGTCAGCAAAACCAAAGTGCGTCCAGACAAAATCAAACTCACCGTGCCCACGCGGCACGATTTGGCGGGTTGACAGGCTGTTGACTTGTTGTTGAATGATCAAATTGGGAAACAGCGTGATCATCGTGACCGTTGGGGTCAGGGTTTGGCCGGGCGCGTCAGGGTCGTCTGTCGTCCACCAAGCTTCGGGCACGACGTCGAGCAAGCGGTCGTCACCCAACTGCATGTTGGCACGAAACGAAGACACGCCCTGAGTGACTGCGTTGGCGACCGCTTGGTTGCGAGACGAGATCATCACCGCGTGGCGACCGTGGGCGTCTAGCACCATGCGGCTGGACTGATCTGCCCGCCAAAGGCCAAAACTCACAAACCAGGTGTGCAACAGGCCGGGGTGATACGGGTCCTTGATGTTCTCCATCATCAATTTCCAGTTGCCGGGGATGCGTTGGCGGTTGACACCGAGCAGCTTCAAGGGCGCGTCTGAGCCGCCTCGGGTAAAAATTCGCTCAATCCAGTGCATCACCCGTGGCCCGATGTAGCTCTCCAGCGACTCGGCTTGCACATCAAACGTGGCAAAAATCAGCCCGTGCAACACGGCGACCCGTGCGGTGTTCAAGCCATGCTCTTGGAGCTTGAAGTCTGGCGGCATGCCACCGTTTTTGCACGGCTGACCGTCGGCATCGACCCCAGGCACACCGTTGCGAAACGGCAAGCCCTGCAATTCGCCGTTTAGTTTGTATGTCCAGCGGTGATACGGGCACGTGAAGCTACTCGCGTTGGCGACCGTGCCGTCAACAGTCGGCTGACAAAACCGCACGCCTCGGTGGGCGCAGCGGTTTTCAAGCACGCGAAATTGGGTCTGCCCGTCGCAATCGGTGCGCTCGTTGACGACGATGACCTGACGCTCGCCCACAAAACTTAAGCGGTGATCGCCCGAAGCAGGCAGCTCGCAAGCCAGGGCGACGTAACACCAGTGGCCGTTGTAGAAGAGTTGCTGCAATTCGGCTTCATGCAAAGCCTCGTCGGTGTAGGCCGCAAAAGGCACCCGGCTGGTGGGCTGAGTTTGCGGCCAGATGGGGATGTGGGTCATCAAAATTGAGCTTTTTGGCTAAACGACAACGAGGTGCTGCGGTTTGGCTGCGCGCACGGCAGTTAAAGGAATGTGTTGATCAAATGTGATCAGGCGGCCGTGATTTTTAACCGCAAGCGCGAGCAGATAAACATCGGTGACCTGTCTAGGGTGATGGAACGCACCCGGATCAAAGGTTTGCGAGTTCAAAATACTGGCGTCGTCTGGCCAAAAACGATGAGACTGGGCGCTACAGGCGGTTTGCAGCGACGCAATTGCCATTGGAGTCGACAGGCGGGCGCTGTAATTGGTTTGGCTGACGATCCGAACGCAGCCGTTTTGCGTGAGCGGGCAGGTTGCCCAACCCAAACTTGAGTGGGTAGCCAGCCAGATCGCAGCGCGTTCATGAAAAACATGTGACGTATCCAAGATCGCGATCAAGAAATTCACGTCAAGCAAAGCGCGCATCAAATGCCTTCTTCGTCGCGGATGCGGTCGATGAGCTCATTGGTGACGCTGCCAGGAACGCCGCCAGTGATGAATGGCGCCAAACCCATCTCTGTGCATTTTTTTAGCGCGGTGGCGTAGTCCATGGGTGCTGCATCGATGATCTTTTGCGGTTTTGTCTGGTTTGATGGGTGAAGCCCCCGCACCGCATCGCGGGCCCACTGAGAGATGACGGCCCCCATGCTGGTGTTGTCTCGCGCTGCAACGAAACGGGCTTCAGCGAGTACGTCATCTGCGATATCTAAGGTCGTGCGCATGAATGGGTTATTGAGTTTGAGTCGTCAGTGTAGCAGTTGACGCATCAAACATCACGCATCAAACATCACATCGGCGCAGTGGCTGTATTTTCTGCACACACGGCGCGAAAAACCCTCACGTTGATGCGCTGCGCTTGCGGCTAGCATCGGGCATGCCTGATCCCACACGCCACATGATTCCTGAAGCGGGCCGCGCCTTGATGGCGCGAATTGCCGACGCGGCCGCTTCGCCGCGCGAGGCTCGGTTGCCGTTTCGCATTCAAGGCGCGGGCAGCAAGGCGTTTTTCGGGCGCGGTGCGTCTTCGTTTGAGTTGTTGAGCACGGCTGCGCTGAGTGGCATCACGTCATACGAGCCCAGTGAGCTGGTGATTTCTGTGTTGGGTGGCACGCCGTTGGCCGAAGTTGAGGCGGCTTTGGCTGAGCAGGGGCAGTGTCTGGCGTTTGAGCCGCCCCGGTTTGGCCACTCTGGCGACGCGATGCCCACCATTGGCGGCGTGGTGGCCAGCGGGCTGAGCGGCCCCAGTCGTGCCAGTGCCGGCGGTGTCCGTGACTTCATGCTGGGTGTGCAAATCATCAACGGGCAAGGCCAGTGGTTGCAATACGGCGGTCAAGTGATGAAAAACGTGGCTGGCTATGACGTGAGCCGCCTGATGGCTGGTAGCTGGGGCACCTTGGGCGTGATTGCTGAGGTGTCGCTCAAAGTGTTGCCCCGCGCCCGCGCGCAGGCGACTTTGCGCTTTGAGTTGGGTCAGCCTGAGGCGCTGGATCGACTCAACCGCTGGGGTGGCCAGCCTTTGCCGCTGCACTCAAGTGTGTGGCAAGCGGTGAATGGCAAAGGGGTGCTGACGCTCAAATTGAGCGGCGCACAGGCGGCGGTTGATGCGGCATGCGCAAGTTTAGGGGGCGAGCGCCTTGCAGATGCCAGTGATTTTTGGGCAAGTTGGCGCGATCAGCGCGCGGCGTTTTTTGCGGCGCCCAGCCCGCACCACTCGCTTTATCGGTTGTCGGTACCCCAAACCACCGTGTCCGTCGATCGTTTCAATGCCGAATCGCAAGCCATTGAGTGGCACGGCGGCCAGCGCTGGGTTTGGCTTGATGAAGCGGCGGCCGAAGGCTTGGCGCAGCACATTGAAACTCGGGGTGGGAGTGCTACATTATTTGTAGCACAGAAGTCAATGAATCCGCAGACAAAGAGTCAAAATATCACTAAAAATGCTGCAAAAGCGGCTGCGCAGGCTCTGCAAGGCCGTTTGCAGGCTGAGTTCGACCCCCACGGCGTGTTCGACGCCGCCCGTTTGACGACTTGAGGCCCCATGCACACCGAACTTGCCCCCCAATATGCCCAGCGCAGCGACGCGAAAGATGCGCAGGCCATTTTGCGCAAATGCGTTCACTGTGGCTTTTGCACGGCCACATGCCCCACGTACCAGTTGCTGGGCGACGAGCTTGATGGGCCGCGTGGCCGTATTTATTTGATCAAGCAAGTGCTCGAAGGCGCGACACCCACGCGCAAAACCCAAACCCATTTGGATCGCTGCCTGACCTGTCGCAACTGTGAAAGTACCTGCCCAAGCGGCGTCGACTACGGTCATTTGGTTGACATTGGCCGAAAACTCGTGGACGAGCAAGTGCCACGGCCCGCAGCGGAGTCGCTCACGCGTTGGGCGCTCAAAAACGGCTTGACCTCGCCCGTTTTTGGCCCAGCGATGGCGATTGGCCAGGCGGTGCGTGGCTTGTTGCCCGACTCAATCAAGGCCAAGGTACCGGCCAAACAGTCGCCGCGCGCGTGGCCGCAAGCCATTGCTGGCGGCAAGTCGGTGTTGATGTTGCGGGGTTGCGTGCAGCCCAGCATGTCGCCCAACATCAATGTCGCCGCAGCGCGGGTGCTGCATGCCGCGGGCATCAACGCGATTGAGGAGCCCAGCGCCGGGTGTTGCGGCGCGGTCAAATACCACCTCAACGATCATGACGGCGGCACCGCGCACATGCGTGCCAACATCGACGCTTGGTGGCCTCGGGTGTCAAGTGGCTCAATTCAGGCGATTGTGATGACGGCGTCGGGATGCGGCGCGATGGTCAAAGATTATGGCCACGCACTCAAAGATGACCCAATTTACGCAGAAAAAGCGCAAAAAATCAGCGCCTTGACCCGCGATTTGAGCGAACTGATGGCCCAGATCACACCCAGCTTGGTGAAGCAGTCGCAAACCAAAACCAACCAAAACAAGCGCCCCAAGGTGGTTTTTCATCCACCTTGCACGTTGCAACATGGGCAGCAATTGCGCGGGGGCGTTGAAGTCACGCTTCGTGAGCTGGGGTTCGAGGTGAGTTTGGCTGTGCGCGACCCACACCTGTGCTGCGGCTCAGCGGGCACCTACAGCGTGCTGCAGCCAGCGCTGTCGAAACAGTTGCGCGACAACAAGCTTGACGCACTGACTGCCGCGCAGCCAGACGTCATCACCAGTGCCAACATTGGCTGCATCACCCACTTGCAAAGCGGAACGGCCACGCCGGTGCGCCACTGGATCGAGTTGATCGACGACGCACTCAGCGCGTGAGCTTCTGATCACTTGTTCTTCATCTTGCCCTTGAGCGGGATTTGCGTCACCACCGTCGGGCGAACCACATCGGCTGACGGAATCGCGGGTGATGAGGTGTCTTTCTTTGGTTTTTTGGTCATCTTGTTGGTGTTTTGTTGCCCTTTTGCCATGGTGTCTCCTAGTTGGTTAAGAGTCGAATTATCGCCAAACTGTTGAGGATTTGTTCAATGATGAATCGCTATTATTTGTATAGCAACAAGCCCAATAAATCCGGTGACCAAGGGCTAATTTCAATCAAAAATCAGTCCGAAACATGCGTGGGCACCCTTTTGGCCAGTGCGCACATCAGCTCGTAGGCAATCGTGCCCGCGCTGGAGGCGACTTCGTCGATGGGCAGCTGCGCACCGGGGTGTTTGACGCTGTTACCCCAGAGCACGGCTTCGCTGCCCAAGCCGCTGTCGGGCAGTTCACTCAAATCAACTGCCAGCATGTCCATGCTGACGCGGCCCAGTGTTCGGGTGCGCACGCCGCTGACCAAAACCGGCGTGCCGGTTGGGCAATGCCGGGGGTATCCGTCGGCGTAGCCACAGGCCACCACGCCGATGCGCATCGCTGTCTGCGCGGTGAAAGTTGATGCATAGCCGACCGTGTCGCCTGGCTCCAGGGTTTGTGTGCCGATGATTTCGCTTCGCAGGCTCATGGTGGGTTGCAAGCCCCAATCGGCAGCGCGGTGGCTTGGGTGGTCGGGCGCGCTGCCGTACAGCGCAATCCCAATTCGCACCCAGTCGGCGCGAATGCGCTCGTCTGCGGGCGCGTGAATGAGCGTGCCTGCGCTGTTGCTCACCGAGCGCTCGCCCGCCAGGCCATCGGTTGCACGCTCGAACGCCGCCATTTGGTGGCTCACGCCGCGCGGGCCGTCGGCATCCGAGAAATGCGTGGCCAGCGTGATGCTGTTGACTTGCGGCAAGGCGTTCAAGCGCGCCCAAGCCGCGCGAAAACGCTGGGGCTTGAAGCCCAAGCGGTTCATGCCCGAGTTCATTTTGAGCACCACGTCGTGGCCCAGCTCGGTCTTGTGGGCCGCGAGCATGTCAATTTGCTCGTCGCAGTGCACCACGTGCCAAAGCCGCTGCCGCGAGCACTGCTCCAAGTCGCGCAGCTCAAAAGCGCCTTCAAGCAGCAAGATCGGGCCGCGCCAGCCAAGAGCGCGCACGCTTGATGCTTCGTCCAAATCCAGCAGCGCAAACCCATCGGCCGCTCGCAAGCCCTCAAAAGCGCGCTCGATGCCATGCCCGTAAGCATTGGCCTTGACGACGGCCCAAGACTTGTGCGCCTGGGCTCGCTCGGTCGCAGTGCGCAGGTTGTGGCGCAGCGCTTGGGTGTGGACGGTGGCGTGTATTGGGCGGGGCATGCTATAAGCTTTTTAGCTGGGCGAACGCGCTCGGTATGGCGAGTTTGCGACAGGATTTTCGGATCGAATGAAACGCGGTTTTTACACCATCATGGCGGCGCAGTTTTTCTCGTCGCTGGCTGACAACGCCTTGTTTGTCGCCGCTGTGGAGCTGCTGCGAAACGCCGATGCGCCTGAGTGGCAGCGCGCGGCCTTGGTGCCGATGTTCGCATTTTTCTATGTGGTCCTGGCCCCGTTTGTGGGCGCGCTGGCTGATGCGCGACCCAAGGGGCAAGTGATGTTGATCAGCAACGCCATCAAGGTGGTGGGGTGCCTGATGATGCTTTTTGGCAGCCACCCGCTCATTGCTTACATGGTGGTGGGGCTTGGCGCGGCGGCGTACTCGCCAGCCAAGTACGGCATCTTGACCGAGCTTTTGCCGTCGTCTCAACTGGTCAAGGCCAATGGCTGGATCGAGGGCTTGACCATTGGTTCGATCATTTTGGGCGTGCTGCTGGGTGGTCAATTGGTGGGCGTGCAGGTGTCGCATTGGCTGCTGGCGTTTGATATTCCGTGGGTCGATACTGGCATCGACACCGCGCCTGAGGCGGCTATTTCGTTGTTGGTTGCGGTGTACTTGGTTGCTGCGTGGTTCAACACCCGCATCCCGCACACCGGTGTTGAGATGCGGCCATTGATCAGCGACCCCAGCAAGAGCGGCTTGGCCAATTTAGCAGCCTTGATTCCTGATTTTTGGGGCTGCAACAAGCGCCTTTGGTCAGACAAATTGGGGCAAATTTCGTTGGCCACCACCACGCTTTTTTGGGGTGTGAGTGGCAACCTGCGCTACATCGTGCTGGCCTGGAGTGCGGCGGCACTGAGCTACGACACGACCCAAGCCTCGAGTTTGGTGGGTGTGGTCGCGCTGGGTACCGCAGCCGGTGCGGTGATCGCGTCGATGCGCATGCAACTCGACCGCGCCACATCGGTCATGCCGCTGGGCATCGCCATGGGGTTGCTGGTGATTTTGCTCAATTTCATCCAAAACGTGTGGCTCGCGGCTCCGTTTTTGATTGTGCTGGGTGCCATCGGCGGGTATTTGGTGGTGCCGATGAATGCCTTGCTGCAGCACCGTGGGCACAACCTCATGGGCGCGGGTCGCTCAATAGCGGTGCAAAACTTCAACGAACAAGCCTGCATCTTGGCGCTTGGCGCGCTTTACGCGTGGGTGGCCTCGGTCGACTGGTCTGAGCTCAAGGCAGCCGAGTGGTTGGATGTAGATGATTGGCCCGCTGAAGACTTGAGCGCCTACATCGCAATCACCGCTTTTGGCATCATCGTCGCCGGATTCATGTGGTGGATCAAGCGCTGGCACGCCAACAATTGCATCGTGCACAAGTTTGAGGTCGAGCGACTGCTGGCCATTGCCCGAAGCGACACTTCGCACGGCTAGGCCCGCCAAATGCGAGTCCAGACTTTGGCTGTAGCAGCCGTCGCATTCAACGCGTTTGCGTGGGGTGTGAGTTGGTGGCCGTTTCGCGCGCTTGATGGCCTGGGGCTGCACGCGCTATGGGCCACAGCATCGATTTACGCTTTGGCGTTAGTGGTGCTCACATTTGTCAGGCCGAAAGCATGGCGGTTGTTGGCAAAACACCCCGGGCTTTGGGGCTTGTGTGCCGCGTCTGGCATCACCAACATGGGCTTCAACTGGGGCATTGCCACGGGGGATGTGGTTCGTGTGGTGTTGTGTTTTTACTTGATGCCCATGTGGTCAATGTTGCTGGCTTGGGCTTGGTTGGGGAATCGACCGACGCGTTTATCCATCGTTCAACTGGGCTTGGCGCTGACCGGTGTTGCTTTGGTCATGTGGCCAATTGAGTCGGGCGGCACCGCAGCTAAACCGCTCGGGCTGCCTGAGGCGCTGGGCCTGATGGGTGGTTTGAGTTTTGCGGTCACCAATTTGTTGCTGCGACAGCTTCGAGAGACGCCAAGCGAGGGGCGATCCTTGGCCATGTTTTTGGGTGGCACGGCGTTCAGTGGCCTCTTGGCCGTCGTTTTGGGCTTGGTTGGCGTTGTGGCCTGGCCTCCGGCAACGGGCGGGCCGTGGCTTTTTGGGCTATTGGCCTTGGCCGTTTTCTATTTGAGCGCCAATTTGACCCTCCAGTTTGGTGCCGCCCGGCTGACCTCGCGGGTCACCGCGTTGGTTTTGCTGACTGAGGTTGTGTTTGCGTCGACCTCATCGATATTGCTGGGTGCATCAGACCTCACCGCGCGAATTGCGGTGGGTGGGCTCTTTATTTTGGCCGCTGCCGCGTTTGCGAGCGTCGCAAGCGTAGCAAGCGTAGCAAGCGTAGCAAGCGGAGCAAACGGTAACGACGCAAAATAGTGACAACATGTTCTCTCAACCCCATTTGCAACCGCGATCATGAAACCCACCGCCATCAGCGCCGATGTCTTGTTTGAAGAACATCGCAGCAAATTCAAATGGGAGTGGGTCGCAGGCTTGGGCGCTTCTGAGCGATCGTTTTCAGAAGTGGCGGTCAGGGCGGCGCGCTCGGGCGCGGACTTGGTGGGCTACCTGAACTACATCCACCCGTATCGGGTGCAGGTTTTGGGCGAGCGCGAGGTGACTTACCTGTGCAATTCCAAGCCCGAAGACGCGGCGCGGCGTGTGGCGCGCATTGTCACCCTGGAGCCACCGGCCTTGGTTGTGGCTGACGGCCAGGTTGCACCCGACCAGCTACTCGTCATGTGTGAGCGAGCCGGTATTCCGATGTTTGCGACCAAGGAGTCGGCCGCTTTTGTGATTGACGTGTTGCGCGCTTATTTGAGCCGCCATTTTGCTGATCGCCACACCATGCACGGTGTATTCATGGATATTTTGGGCATGGGCGTGATGATCACCGGCGAGTCTGGCCTTGGCAAAAGCGAGCTGGGGCTGGAGCTGATCTCGCGCGGCAACGGCCTTGTGGCCGACGACGCGGTTGATTTGTACCGCGTCAACCAAACCACCATCGAGGGCCGCTGCCCAGAGCTTTTGCAAAATCTGTTGGAGTTGCGTGGCATTGGTCTCTTAGACATTCGCGCCATTTTTGGCGAAACAGCGGTGCGCCGCCGCATGCGGCTGCGCATGATCGTGCATTTGATTCGCCGCGCCACCATGGAAAAAGACTACGAACGCATACCGTATGAGCCGCTGGAGCAAGAGGTGCTGGGCATTCCGGTGCGCAAGGTGGTCATTCAAGTCGAAGCCGGGCGCAACATCGCGGTTTTGGTCGAGGCTGCGGTGCGAAACACGATTTTGCAGCTGCGCGGCATCAATACCTTTGATGAGTTTGTCGAGCGCCAACGCAAGGCGATGGACGCTTAAATCACATGGCTGCAACCCCCACGCCTGAACTTGACCCTGCCGGCCTGTACCTGGCCCGAAGCCTGAGTGCAATCCACCGCATGCCCCGAATTTGGGTTGCGATGCAAGCGCGCTGGCGCGACATCACGCCGACGTTGCCAACTGTTGGGCATGTGTTGCGAGCACCGAGTCCGGCGCTTGCATGCGAAGCCGCTTGGCACAGCAGCGTTGACACCACCGAGGCCCCTCAGTGGCTTGCGCCCTGTGATGTGCAGCCGGTTAAAGCGGCTGGGGTCACGTTTGCAGCCAGTTTGCTGGAGCGCGTGATTGAAGAGCACGCGACAGGCGACGCGGCCAAGGCGGTCGCTTTGCGCGCGGAGGTCACTGAGGCGCTGGGCGGCGAAATTGCCACCATCAAGCCGGGGTCTGAGCGCGCACACGCACTGGCGGCCGAGCTCAAGGCCAAAGGCCTTTGGAGTCAATATTTGGAGGTCGGCATTGGCGACGATGCAGAGATCTTCACCAAGTGCCCGCCCATGGCTGCTGTGGGCCACGGCGCTCAGGTGGGTGTACATGCCAGTGAATGGAACAACCCAGAGCCCGAACTCGTGCTGGCTATCGACTGCGCGGGCGAAATTGTTGGCGTGGCGCTGGGCAACGATGTCAACTTACGCGATGTCGAGGGGCGCAGCGCCTTGCTGCTGGGTCGCGCCAAAGACAACAATGCCTCAACCGCAATTGGCCCCTGGGTGCGTTTGTTTAACGACAGCTTTGGCTTGCAAGATGCCAAGAGAGCCGAGATCAGCCTCCACGTGGCGGGCGTGCCCAACGCGATGCACCCCGGCGGGTTTGAGGTGCGCATCGTCAACACCATGTCGGCCATCAGCCGCGACATCGGTGAGCTCGCCCGTCAATTGTTTGACGGCCACAACTACCCCGACGGCGTGATGTTGTTTTGCGGCACCATGGTCGTGCCGACGACCGACCGCCGCGTGGAAGGCCAAGGCTTCACCCACGAGTTGGGTGATGTTGTCACCATCGAGTCACCTCAGATTGGCCGCTTGGTCAACACGGTGGTGGCCAGCATTGAGGCGCCCCCGTGGCGATACGGCTTGGTTGACTTGATGCGCGACGTGACCAGAGCCTGAAACCCTGCACAATAATCTTAGGACTTACGCAAAACCGCCCCAGCCGCATTACAGCTCCTAGCCGTGCTAATCGCACTGTCTTCGTCGCTGCGCCTTGCTGGGACAATTTTGCGTAAGTCCTAAATCTGATAAAAAAGGAGACAACCATGAACGCCCCCCTGCACAAAGAAATCCCGCCCGGCACGTTTGATGCCGCCGCCGCGCTCGGTTATGCCACCCAACGCTGGGATAACGACATCACCGCGCAGCTGCAAAACTACATCGCGATCCCAGCCAAATCGCTCATGTTTGAGCCCGATTGGGCGCAAAAAGGCTTGCTTGAGACCGTGGCGCGCAACGCGGCGGCTTGGGTCGAGGCGCAAAACGTGCCGGGCTTGACCGTGGAGCTGATTCGCTTGACCCATGCGGATGGCAGCCCGCGTACGCCAGTTGTGTTTTTTGAGGTCGCGGCAACCGCACCTCAAAGCGAAGACACGATCCTCATGTATGGACACTTGGACAAGCAGCCCGAGTTCAATGGCTGGCGGCCTGACCTGGGGCCGTGGACCCCCAAAATCATCGACAACAAGCTCTATGGCCGAGGTGGAGCGGACGACGGCTACGCGGTCTACGCCAGCATTGCGGCGGTGCAAGCCCTCAAAGCCCAAGGTCAGCCGCATCCGCGTATCGTTGGTTTGGTCGAAACCGGCGAAGAGTCGGGCTCGCCAGATTTGCCGCATTACATCGGCGCGCTAAAAAGCCGGCTGGGTCAGGTCAGCTTGGTGATTTGCCTTGACTCGGGTGCCGGCAACTACGACCAGCTTTGGCTTACCACCAGCCTGCGCGGCAACGTCACCGGCACCCTCAAGGTCGAAATCTTGACCGAAGGCGTGCATTCGGGCGACAGCAGCGGCTTGGTTCCGTCGAGTTTTCGCATCATGCGCCAAGTGCTTGACCGGCTTGAAGACAGCAAAACCGGGCACTTGCTGCCGCAGATTTTTCATTGCGAAGTTCCCGATGAGCGGCTGCAACAGGCCAAAGTCACTGCGAGCATCTTGAAAGACGAGGTTTACAAGCGGTTTCCGTGGGCGTGTAGCGACGATGGCTCGTTCGCGTTGCCCACCACGACCGATCCAGTCGAGGGCTTGATCAACCGCACTTGGCGACCCACCCTCAGCGTGACTGGTGTCGACGGCTTTCCCACCTTGCAAAACGCGGGCAATGTGCTGCGTCCCTACACCGCCTTCAAGCTCAGCCTGCGCTTGCCGCCTCTGGTTGACGCGGGCGAGGCCGTGCAACAACTCAAAACCCTGCTGGAAGACAACGCGCCGTACAACGCACGAGTCACGTTTTCAGGCGCGGGCGGCGCAACCGGCTGGAACGCGCCATCCAATGCATCGTGGTTTGAGCGGGCGCTGAATGATGCGAGCTTGGCCCACTTTGGATCGGGCGTGGGGTATCTGGGCCAGGGCGGCACCATCCCGCTAATGAACATGCTCAGCCAATCTTTCCCCAACGCCCAAATGATGGTTTGCGGCGTGCTCGGCCCCAAGAGCAATGCGCATGGCCCTAATGAGTTTTTGCATCTGCCCTATGCCAAAAAACTCACCGCTGCCGTCGCGCAAGTGATGTCTTGTCACCCCAGCGCCGTTGCTGAGCAAGTTTGAGATATGTTGAGCATATTTTGATCGAAATATGCTATTGGTCACCGCATTCATTGACTTTGTTGCTATTATTTTGAGAGTGTTCACATGTTGAATCCACAGTCTGCTGCTCGTCGTCGCATCCTTCAAGCTGGCGCCGCTTTACCTTTGGTCGGCGCGCCACTGGGCGCCAATGCGCAAAAGCCCAAGTGGCCCAACAAAGCCATCCGAATCGTGGTTGCGTTCCCACCGGGCGGCTTAACTGACGCCTATGCGCGGCTTTATGCCGAGCAACTCACCGCCAAGTTTGGCGTACCTGCCGTCGTTGACAACAAACCCGGTGCTGGGGCGGTTATCGCCATCGACGCGGTGGCCAAGTCACCCGCTGACGGCTACACCTTGCTCATGACGACCTCAGGCACGGTATGGCAAAACCGGGTGCTCTACCGCAAGTTGCCGTACAACCTAGACATTGACATCGTACCGGTGGTGTTCTTCCCGTCTGGCCCCTTGATCGTTGGGGTGAATGAGAAAACCGGCATTCGCACCATGAAAGACCTCGTTGCGTTTGCTAAGCAAAACCCAGCCAACATGGGCAGTTATGCCCCTGGCGGCTACCCGCAAATGGTGGCTGACCAAACAAATAAGGTCGAAGGCACCAAAATCCAAACCATCAACTACCGAGGCGAAGCCCCCATGTGGGTCGATCTCGCGGGTGGCCAACTCACGGTTGCCATTGGCAGCTATCAGTCGTTTTCCACCGTTCAAACCCGAGGCGTGCGCGCCATTGGCGTCACCGGCGCGTATCGGTCACCGAAATTGCCTGATGTGCCCACGCTCACCGAGCAAGGCGTGCAAGGCCGGCTGGTCACGCTGGAGGGCGGTTTGCCGCTCATGGCCCCAGCCGGCACGCCCGAGGCGGTGCTGCAAGCCCTGTCGCAAGTGGCGGTAGAGGGCGCGAACACGGAGCGCGCAGCCAAACTGCGCGAATCGTTTGCCATTCCCAACAAGCCCAAAAACCTCAAAGAAACCCGAGCCGACTGGGAGCGCGATGTGCCCATGTGGATCAAACTGGCCGTTGATCTGGGCATCAAACTCGATTGACGCTTTTTTGGCGTTGATACTTTCCAGCAGTTGTAGGACTTACGCAAAACCGCCCCAGCGGCGTTGCAGCTCCTAGCCGTGCTATCGCATCCCGGCAGCGGGCGCATAGCCAAACGGCCTGCCTTGCAAGGGCTAGCACGAATATTTCACCGTGATCGTGTTTTTGCCGCGCTTTGCCCAATGAAACGCGCTCATTCTTGTCAAATCCAATTTGTACGCTGGCAAAAACACTCGACACCCATCGCATCCCACAGCGGGCGCAGCAACACACCGCCTGCCTTGCAGGGGCATTGAGCCCCTGACGCGGCATGCGGCGCGCCGCTGCATCCTGCTGCGGCGCGCGCTGAGCGTCGTCACGATGCAATATCCGGGCTAGCGGTCTGGTCTCGGTATGCCTGCAAAATTGACTAGGGCAATGCAATTGCATTACCATTGGGCATCCTCTCTTAACTGGACACGCCATGCCCGCTACGCTCGAAGTTGAGTCCACATTGACCGACCGCTTCCAAACAACGGTGCCAGAAATGGTGCGCCGCTGCCTTCGCCTGGGTAAACGCGACAAAGTCCAGTACTCCATTCGCCCAAACGGCGAGGTCGTTCTCAGTCGCGCAGAATCCCCTGGGCTACATGACCCGGTGCTTGGTCGGTTTTTGGGCTTTCTGTCCCGAGACATGGCCGAACACCCAGATCGCTTGCAAGCCTTGGATACAAGCTTCGCGCAACACCTGCAATCACTCACCGTGGGCATAGAGGTGGACCTTGATGCACCGCTGTCGGCAGGCGATGAATGAACGGGTCGAATGCCACACCGCTTGTCATTCACGGCTGGGCGGTTTTTGCACATCCATTATTTAATTCGCAACTTGACGCACTTGCTCAACAAGTGGGTTCTCTCAAGGCAAAAGACCCCGTTGGGTACGTCAAGAAAAACGCGACCAAGCGTTTGGCAGCCATCACCAAGCTAGCCCTTGATGTCATCCCGCAAGACCCGACGCGGCCAGAGTACAGACAAGGAAACACCCTCGGCGACGAGCACAAGCATTGGTTCCGTGCGAAGTTTTTTCAGCAATACCGACTGTTTTTTCGCTACCACGCTCCCAGCAAAGTGATCGTGTTCGCTTGGGTCAATGACGAAGACACCAAACGCGCCTACGAGAGCAACGAAGACGCATACCGGGTGTTTCGCAAGATGCTGGAATCAGGTCATCCGCCGGATGACTGGTCAGCGCTTTTGGCCGAAGCACAAGGCAGTAGCCCCCTGCTCGGGCCGTAGACAGATGACACGGTTTGTGCTTTCACTTCACCTACACCGAGGAGTTTGATTTCGGCAATTTCTTGGCGTTGGCAATGTCTTTCACTTGCCACAAGCGTTGATCACCGTTCTTGACCGATCTGCGTGGTTGCAATACACGCACTTATCAGTTCTTCTAATAAGTCGCAGTGGTGAATCAACTGCTGTTTCTAAGTTCATAGGACTTACGCAAAACCGCCCCAGCCGCGTTGCAGCGCCTTGCTGGGACAATTTTGCTTAAGTCCTAGTTCAGATAAACGGACAGGCGTGGCGATTGTTCCTTCACCGGCTTGCGGGTCGTGGCCTCGGGCGAGTTGAACAGGCGCACAAAGTCCGAGATTTCGGGTTGATCAATGCAGCCTCCAAAGCGAGGTTCAGTGCCAAAACGCGCTGCGCTTCGAGCACGACCAGTCACAGGTAAAAGACACCGCTGCGGTCGCGTGTGAGCCCATGGGTTTTGATGCTCATTGGCAGCACTCAAACGGAACTGGGTGGGTGATACCCAAACCCAAACCGGCGGCCAGGCCGCATGGGGCCTGGGTTTCAAAAAATGGTGCGGCTGGCGGGGATCGAACCCACGACCCTTGGCTTCGGAGGCCAATACTCTATCCACTGAGCTACAGCCGCAAACGCTTGTCTTGCGTCGCACAGGTTGACCGAGCGCGGGCTTGGACACAGGTGCGAGCGCGGATTGTAGGCGCAACGCGGCCACTGGGCTCAAAATACCGGGGTTTGTACCCCCTCGCTGGCTATAATTCAGGGTTAATTCTGCCCAGCGCCCATTGTCGTGGCGCAGGCGCGCATACCGAGGTTATCAATGAGCACGCAAGACGCTGCAAACGGCTACGAAGAGGCCCACACTGGGCCAATCAAAACCCCGAGCCAAGTGCTGTGGGTATCGTTGGCTTCAATCGTCATCCCGATTTTCGTCATCATCGGCTTGGTTTATTACGTGGTGTCGGCCAATAAGCCCGCCGCTGGTGCCATTGAGGTCGAAAAAGCAACGTTGATGCGCATCGCCAAAGTGGGCGGCGTTGAAATCCGCGATGCCAATCGCGCGCTCAAGTCGGGTGCAGAGGTTTACGCGGCGCAGTGCGTCGCTTGTCACGCGGCCGGTGCCGCTGGCGCGCCAAAGTTTGGTGATGCGGCAGCTTGGGGCGCTCGCATCAAGACCGGCTACGAAGCTTTGCTGACCTCGTCGCTCAAAGGCAAGGGAGCCATGGGCGCTCAAGGCGGTGGCGATTTTGACGATGTGGAGATTGGCCGCGCTGTCGTGCACATGACCAACGCGGCCGGTGCCAAGTTCGCCGTGCCAGAGCGCGCCGCCGCGCCAGCAGTTGCCGCAGCGGATGCCGCGCCAGCCGTTGGTGTTCCAGCCGTTGGTGCGCCAGCGGCAGTGGTTGCTGTGGTGGCTGCTGCTGCCCCTGTGGTGATGGCTGCTGTTGCCGCCCACCCTGGTGAAGCGCTTTACAAGCAAGCTTGTGTGGCATGCCACGCAAGCGGCGCAGCGGGTGCCCCAAAATTGGGCGACAAAACGGCTTGGGCACCACGCGTGGGTCAAGGGGTTGCGGCACTGACTGCGAGCGTCATCAAAGGCAAAGGCGCGATGCCGCCCAAGGGCATGGCGATGAGCTCAACCGATGTCGAAATCAAGGCCTCGGTCGAGTACATGCTCGCTCAACTGAAGTAGCCAGGCGCGGCGATGCCGCAAAACTATAAAAGCCGCTCAAACGTCGTGTTTAAGCGGCTTTTTAGCGCTTGGTCACCAGATTCATTCACTCGGTTGCTATTATTTTTGATCAGTCAATTGTTTGATTCGTGTCACCAACGCAGGCCCGTACATGATCAGTGCGAGTGCCGCAAAAATCAGTGGCAGCGCCAGCCAAACCCAACCCGTGACGTGTTCACCGCCAATGACCACCCCCAAAGCCAAAGCCACCGTTGGGTTGACAAACGCGTAGCTGCCCGCCACGGCAGGTGAGGCGTGTTGCAGGAGCCACAAATACGCGGTCAATGCCATCATGGTGCCAAAAACCAACAAGTAAACCCATGCCGCCCATGCGCCAATCGGTGCATTGAGCATGGCAGTGGGTTGTTCCACGGCAAAAGCCAGCAACGAGCCCGCCACGCCGCCAATCAACCACTGTGCGCCACTGGCCATTGCCGTGGCTGGCATGCTCAAGCGACGCGACGCGTACGAGCCCAAACTCCAGCAAAACGGGCCGCCGAAAGCGCACAAAGCGCCAATGGCCGTGACTGAAAAGTCACCTTCTTGCGCAAGCAAGGCCGCGCCAGTCACGCCCAAAGCCAACCCCGCCCAGCTTGATTTAGGCACTCGCTCGCCGCCCAGTTGGGTCCACAACGCCAGCCACATCGGCATCGTCGTGATCACGGTGGCCATTACGCCTGACCCAATGCCCAATTTTTGCGCAAAGGTCACCAAGTTCATGGCGCAAAACACCATCAACACACCCACAACCGCTGTGTTGCGCCATTGTTCGGGCGTGGGCCAGGCAAGCCCCTGCCAACGCGCCCAGGCAATCATCAGCACACCCGCAAGCAAAAAACGGCTGGCGTTCATCGTGATCGGCGGCATGGCCTTGACCCCCAGGCTGAGTGCAAAGTAGGTCGTGCCCCAAACCACATAAACCAAGGCCAGTGCCACGGCAAACTGCCACCTCGGTGGTGTGGTGGCGCTTACGGGTTGGATATTTGTTGACATATCAGGCAAAATTCGAGAAATTATCCGGTCAATCGCAATTTGATCGATGCGTTGTATTCCACCAGTGTAAAGCAAAATGTCACTTCAGCAAGCAAATTTACTGTCAGATGATGTTGATGCAAAAATTATTACGGCGCTATCGCTTGATAGTCGCCGTTCTTACTCTGATGTGGGTACTGAAGTGGGTATGTCGACCGCCGCTGTGCACGAGCGCGTCAAGAAGTTGATCGAAAAGGGCGTGATCGAGCGATTCAGTCTCAAACTTGACCCGGACAAGCTCGGGCTGCATTTCACCGCGTTTGTGTCAATTCGCAACGAGCGGGCGCAGCACTGCGCCGAAGTCGGTGAGCGCCTTCGCGAACTGCCCGAACTTTTGGAGCTGCACAGCGTGGCAGGCGAATACGACTTCATCGCCAAAGTGCGCAGCACCCACGCCAAAGCCATGGAAGCCGTGCTCTACAAAATCAAAGCCATCGAAGGCATCGCGCGAACAACCAGCACGGTGGTGCTTACAACCGTCTTTGAAGAGCGTCCACCGAAGGTGAGTGCGCCTGTCGTTCAGTAACAATTCTTGGACTTACGCAAAACCGCCCCAGCGGCGTTGCAGCTCCTAGCCGTGCTAATCGCACTGTCGTCGTCGCTGCGCCTTGCTGGGACAGTTTTGCGTAAGCCCTAAATTCGATAGCAACAAACCCAATGAATTCGGTGACCAGAGGCTAATTGGGTCAAATTTCTCATCAAAATCATCAATTTGAAAGGCTTCCATGAAACTCGGCTACACCATCGCCTATGTTCCCAACGTCGCGTCGAGTTTGGGGTTTTTTACCCAGGCGTTTGGCTTGACCCAGCGGTTTTTGCATGAGTCCGGCGATTACGGTGAGCTCGAGACGGGTGCAACGACGCTGGCATTTGCGTCGCATGGGTTGGGCGACTTGAACTTCAAGGATGGGTTTGTTCGGGCCAGTGAGTCACTCAAGCCACTGGGCATGGAGATTGCACTGGTCACCGGCGACGTGGCGGCGGCCCATGTCAATGCGCTGCGCTGTGGCGCGACCGAGTTGTCAGCGCCCAGTCAAAAGCCTTGGGGGCAAACGGTGTCTTACTTGCGCTGTCCAGATGGCATTTTGGTTGAGCTTTGCACGCCCATCGGCGGCGATTAATCGGGGCTAGCGAATTCACCCGATTGTGAATATCCTTCAAGCTAGTCGCGAGCACTTTCACGTGCAGCTCCAAATGATTCCCTCACACTCGATGCCATCATGACGCAAATCTTCCCCAAGCCGATTCCTCACTTCATCGCGGGCAACCGCAGCATGGGCTCGAGCCCGCGCAAGCAAGACGTGTTCAACCCCGCCACGGGTGTGGTGACCGGGCAGGTCGTCTTGGCTGATCACGATGATGTGAACGTCGTTGTGGCGGCTGCCAAAGCCGCTTTTCCGTCGTGGGCTGACGCGCCACCGCTTCGGCGCGCCCGCGTGATGTTCAAGTTCTTAGAATTGCTCAATGCCCACAAAGACGATGTGGCGCGGCAAATCACGGCCGAGCACGGCAAGGTGTTCACCGACGCACAGGGCGAGGTCACGCGCGGCATTGATGTGGTCGAGTTCGCCTGCGGCATTGCGCAACTGCTCAAGGGCGACTACACCGAGCAGGTGTCAAGCGGCATCGACAACTGGACCACACGCCAGCCGCTGGGTGTGGTCGCGGGCATCACGCCGTTTAACTTTCCGTGCATGGTGCCTTGCTGGATGTTTCCGCTGGCCATTGCAAGCGGTAATACCTTTGTGCTCAAACCCAGCCCGCTCGACCCGAGCACGCCGCTGCTCATGGCCGAGCTGCTCAAGCAAGCGGGTCTGCCCGACGGTGTATTCAATGTCTTGCAAGGCGACAAAGACGCGGTTGACGGCCTGCTGGCGCACCCCGATGTTAAGGCGGTGAGTTTTGTGGGTTCAACCCCCGTGGCTAACCACATTTACGAGACTGGCGCGCGCCACGGCAAGCGCGTGCAAGCCTTGGGCGGAGCCAAGAACCACATGGTGGTCATGCCCGACGCTGACATGGAACAGGCCGTCGATGCGCTGATTGGCAGCGCGTATGGTTCGGCTGGCGAGCGCTGCATGGCGATTTCGGTGGCGGTCTTGGTGGGCGATGTGGCAGACAAAATCATGCCCCACTTGATCGAGCGAACCCGCAACTTGAAGATCAAAAACGGAACGCACCTGGATGCCGAAATGGGTCCGATCATCACCGCGCAAGCCCGAGATCGCATCAAAAACATGGTCGATGTCGGTGTTGCCGAGGGCGCGACTTTGTTGGTTGATGGCCGCGTGCATGCTCCGGCTGAGGCCGATTGCGAGGGCGGGTTTTGGCTGGGAGGCAGTTTGTTTGACCACGTCAAAGTGGGCATGCGCATCCACAGCGAAGAAATCTTTGGCCCCGTGTTGTCCTGCGTTCGGGTCGAGACCTTTGCGCAAGCGGTTGAGTTAATCAATGGCCACGAGTTTGCCAACGGCGTGAGCTGCTTTACGCGCGACGGCAATGTGGCGCGCGAGTTTGCGCGGCGCATCGAGGTGGGCATGGTGGGCATCAATGTGCCGATTCCGGTGCCAATGGCTTGGCACGGGTTTGGCGGCTGGAAACGCAGCCTCTTTGGCGACATGCACGCCTACGGCGAAGAAGGCGTGCGTTTTTATACCCGCCAAAAATCCATCATGCAACGCTGGCCCGAGAGCACGCCTAAAGGTGCCGAGTTCACCATGCCGGTGAGCAAATAAGTGGCCGAGCTTCTTCGCCGCCAGTTGCTGGGCTTGTCGGGCTTGAGCTTGGCGATGCCGGGCTGGACACAAACCCAGCCTGTCCACAGCGCACTTGACTTGAGCGTGGCCGCCCAGCTACGTGACTCTGCGCTGCTAGATACACACGCCTATCGTTTGATTGAGGGGCTTTGCACCGAAGTAGGTGCTCGCACCGCAGGCTCCCCCCAAGACGCGTTGGCGGTCGCTTGGGCGCAGCGCGAGCTCTCAGCGTTGGGCTTGGCAACGAGCATCGAGCCGGTCAACGTCACGCCTTGGCTGCGCGGCGAGGCCAAGGCCACGCTGCTGGCCCCCCACGAGATGCCGATCGTCATCACCTCGCTGGGTAACTCAGTGGGTACGCCAAGTGGTGGTTTGATTGCCGAGATTGTCTACTACTTTGACTTGGCGGCACTTCGGGCCGACACCTCAGAGCGCGCACGCGGCAAAATCGTGTTCATTGACCAAAAAACCGAGCGCACCAAAGATGGTTCGGGTTACGGCAAAGCGGTGCTTGCGCGCATCGCAGGTGCGGGTGAAGCGGCGCGGCGCGGGGCCGTGGGGGTAGCGATTCGCTCCATCGGCACCAGCAATGATCGGCTTGCACACACCGGCGCGATGCGCTACGAGCCTCAGTTGGCCCAGCTGCCCGCCATTGCCGTGTCAAAGCCCGACGCTGATCTCGTCGCGCGGCTGCACGCCCGTGGGCTGCCCATGAAACTGCGTTTGAGCATGCGAAACGAGCATGCGCCCAAAACGTTGTCAGCCAATGTGCTGGGCGAAATCAAAGGCAGCGATCCACAGGTCGGGCACGAGGTTGTGCAGCTCGGCGCACATTTGGACAGCTGGGATTTAGGCCAAGGCGCAATTGACGACGCGGCCGGGGTTGGCATCGTCACGGCGGCCGTGGCCATGATTACCAAAATGGGACTAAAGCCCAAACGCACCATCCGCGTGGTGTTGTTTGCCAATGAAGAAAACGGTTTTGACGGTGCCATCACCTACGCCGAAGCCCACAAAAACGAGCCTCACCAAATGGTCAGCGAGAGCGACTTCGGTGCGGGTAAGGTGTGGCGTATGGCAAGTCGCGTCAACCCAGCCGCCTTGGGCGCAATTGACAATTTGGCCGCCGTCCTCAAGCCGCTGGGCATCGAGGCGGGGGGCAACCAAGGCAACCCTGGGCCGGACGCGGGCGTACTCATGCGCGCGCGGGGCTGGCCGGCGCTGGCCTTGTCGCAAGACGGCACGACCTATTTTGACTACCACCACACGGCCAACGACACGCTGGACAAGATCGACCCCGCCACCTTGCCCCAAAACGTGGCGGCTTGGGCGGTCAGTGCTTGGCTGGCTTCGCAAAGCGCGGTGTCGTTTGGCCCCACCAACACCAACCCGCCGCGCCCATGAGCCATGCGTTTGACTTGACCTTTGACCACATCATCATTGGCGCAGGCACCGCCGGATGCTTGCTTGCCAACCGCTTAAGCGCAGATCCCAAGCGCCGCGTGCTGTTGATCGAAGCCGGCGGGCCTGACAACTACCCGTGGATTCACATCCCGGTGGGCTACTTGTATTGCATTGGCAACCCGCGCACCGACTGGTTGTATTTCACCGAACCCGACGCAGGGCTCAATGGCCGCAAGCTGCGCTACCCGCGTGGTCGCGTGCTGGGCGGCTGCAGCTCCATCAACGGCATGATTTACATGCGCGGTCAAAGCCGCGACTACGAGTCGTGGGCCGCGCACACGGGTGACCCTGATTGGGGCTGGGATGCTTGTTTGCGTGACTTCAAAGCGCATGAAGATCACTATAAATTGGATAGCAACAAGCCCAATGAATCCGGTGACCAAGGGGCTAAAAGCATCGAAATTTCGCGATTCCATGGACATCACAGTCAAAAAGCGGCTGCCGAGCATGGAGGCGGGCATGGGGGCGAGTGGCGCGTTGAAAAGCAGCGCCTGCGCTGGGACATCTTGGACGCATTTGCCAACGCTGCGGTGCAAGCCGGTGTACCCGCGAGTAATGACTTCAACCAAGGCAACAACGAAGGCGTGGGCTACTTTGAGGTCAACCAGCGCAGCGGCTGGCGCTGGAATGCGAGCAAAGCATTTTTGCGACCAATCGCCAAGCGCCCCAATTTGACCGTTTGGACGCACACCAGCGCGGACAAGCTCGTGTTTGGGCGTGATTCAGCCGGGGCGCTGCGCTGCGCCGGGGTTGATGTCGTCAAAGGCGGCGAGCGGGTTCGCGTGCTCGCTCGCGGCGACGTGGTGCTCTGCGCCGGGGCCATTGCCTCGCCGCATCTGTTGCAGCGCTCGGGCATTGGTCCAGCCGCCATGTTGCAAAGTTATGGCGTAACCGCGCAGCTTGACTCACCCGCTGTGGGTGCCAATTTGCAAGATCACTTGCAAATACGGGCGGTGTACAAAGTCAGCGGTGCCAAAACCCTCAACACCGGGGCCAACTCGCTGTGGGGCAAGGCCAAAATCGCCTTGGAATACGCCGTCAAACGCTCCGGCCCGATGAGCATGGCCCCGTCGCAGTTGGGCGCATTCAC
>JANOPN010000008.1:0-3675 GCA_031421855.1 Comamonadaceae bacterium | reverse complement strand
GAGGGCCGCTTTGTGGAGCTCCGATTTGACCGACCGGGCGTCAAATTCAGCGTCATCAGCAGCTACTTCCCCAGCGGCTCGTCAGGCGAAGACCGCCAACTGGCCAAATTCAGGTTTTTGGCCGTCATGAGTGACCATTTGACCACCTTGCGCCAGCAGCGGGAGTTCGTGCTGTGTGGCGACATCAACATCGCCCACCGCGAGGCTGACCTCAAAAATTACCAGTCCAACAAGAAAAACAGCGGCTTCACCCCAGAAGAACGCGCGTGGATGACCGCGCATTTGGCCACCCCCCAAGGCAGCGCCGCACCAGAGGCCGGTTTGGTCGATGTCTACCGCCGACTTCACCCCGATACCACCTCAGAGTGCTACACCTGGTGGAGCCAACGCGGTGCGGCGTATGACAACAACGTGGGTTGGCGGCTGGACTACCACTTGGCTACGCCAGCAGTAGCCAACACAGCCGTCAGTTGCAGCATCGACCGCGCGATTCGCCTGAGTGATCACGCGCCAATCACGGTGCGTTATGAAGGCGTCGATCAGTTCAAAGGTTGAACAGAGTGCAATTTGTTCAACGCCGATTGCCCTTTTGGGGCGAATCGTTGCGACGGCTTACCTTCGCATGAAGTTCAGATGCGAACTCTATGTTGCGGGTCACCGTTTGGCGAAGCGCCACGTCTGGGCTTGCGCTTGCCGCCTTCAAGTCGTGAAGTGCAATATCGAGAAAGCGACGACAGTCATCCCATGCACGCTTGCGTGATTGCGGAGGCAAATCGCTGTTGCGGGCAGTTTTTGTGCACTGCTTCGCCATTCCGATATACCCATTGCCACGAGCCTGCAGCAAATATGGGTTTTCCTTCAAGCTGGGATGCTCGATCATCTGTTTGTCAATGAAAGCGACAGCTGCGTGATCGTCTCCAGATTTGCTGAGGCCATACGCCACATGGCGCACTTCGCGTTCACCTATCAACCCTTTGGACGCATGTAAGTAGAGCCTGCGAGACGCATCAAAATCGGTTCGGGAGGGATTCGCGTTGAGCGTCAATGCATCGGCTAGCTGGATAAGGATCTGCGGTGGGAGCCCGAAGACGTTGTTTTCATTGATTCTCAGATAGTTCCTCACCAGCTCGGGTTGCCCTAAGGCGCCCGAAACCTCTGCGAGCAGCTGTACGGCCTTTGAGTTCAGACCGTCTTGTGCAAGGAGCGCTTGCACACGCTCTTTCGCACGGTCGAAACTCCCCAAAGAAATGGCCTCCTCAATCTGTCTGTACTCCCGAGAAAGCGCATGTCTTGGGTGTGCGGGCAATGTGCAGATGACCCGAGCATCGTCAGCCTCGAAAGTCGGCGCGGGGCAACCTTCCTCTCTCATTGATCGAAAAATGGTTGGTATACCCTGCCCCTCGGCTTGAGCCAGTTGCAGGCGGCTCAAAAACCATGCAAGACTTTGGTTGCGCCATTTTGGCGAGGCCTCTCCTGCTTGCAACGTTTCAAGGCGAACGCCCAAAGGCAGCGATCCAGGGGACAAAATTTCGATCCTGTTGGAAAACACCGTGGTTCGGGTCGGATCCGGCAACTCGTAGTCTCTGTGAGCGAGAGCATTGACAATTGTTTCCGTCAGTGCCTGCCGGGGATATTTGACCGCATTTGGCATCGTCTCGTCCGTCTTGTCGAAAGCAATGAAGCTTTGCACGCCCAAGATGTCAATGGTTCGACGAGCTTGTTCGATCAGCGAACCGGCAAGTTCGTGCCGTTCCGCATGGGGTTCCGACCGATCTTGGCCGGGATAAATCGAGACTAACGAATACGCGCCAGGAACGTGCAATTGGATTTGACGCCCGAAAAGCAGCATTGCAAAGTTGCGCGGCCGTAGAACTCCCATCAGTTTGTCCCTAGAGCAAAGCGGCGGGACGAACGGACTGAGCGAGTGGGTATCAGACAAATAGTGGTCAATTCCAAGCTGGGGATTGAACACGTTCATGCGTTGCAACGCATCGCGCAAAGCGACAAGGTCAAGGTCGTTTGTGGTTGCAGTTGCGCAAATCCTTCGATCCCAGGGCTCGATTTCGTTTTTTCGAACAAGTAATTCCCGCAGAACGCCGTTTCGGCCTTCCCTAGTTTCGCGGCTGATGCGCACAAAGTATTTACCTGATTCCGAGCCTCTCCGAAACGTGTGCGCTCGCTGGGTTGCTGCAACCAAGAACACGAGAACCCGTCGAGAAGGATCTGGTGCTGCAATTTCGTGAACCAATGGCGCAATGGATGGAGATATCCGATCCCTGCAACCCGCGAGCACGCGTCCCTCAACTTCCTTTAGTCGGTCAGAAGTGAGGCCTGTGACTTCAACCGTCGGAAAACCGTGCGCGTCCTTCGTTTCGCGCGCTCCGCAGACGACGTAGCCGCCGCCCAAGTTTGACCAGTCGTTCGCGAAGGCGGACAGTGTTGCAATAACGTCATCAATGTCTGCGACGTTTTCCTTCCATTCGACCTGCTCGCTTTCTCGGACGAGTAGACCCTCCAAATTGATCGAAGAAGTTGCGATGTGAAAACTCATAGCCGGTATGGTAAGCGTTTGCCAATTGCCATACGCGCTTGCAAAACATGAAAGAACCGAGCTGCCTCGTACCCAGAGCTTGCCAACCTTTGGATTGCGTGAGCGTCGACCGCCCCGAGCGATTGGGCGATCACGCGCCCGTCAAGCCGCGCTTTCACGGCTTGGCGAACCGACTGATCCGAACCGACATGGGAGCGCTGGCGTTGCGCTCCTGCGCCGTCATGCGGCTGTGAAGTTCGGCCAAGATTGCATCGGCGGCGCGGAGTGTTTGGTCGTAGCCGCAGGCGAGTATGGGCAATGCTGCGGCAAGTTTTGGCGAGCGGGCTTCTAGGCGGCGCTCGCGGTTGAAGGGATCTTTGGCTGCGTTCGGGGTGCACGCCTCAAGCAGTGCCCATTCATCCAATTCAATCAATCGATCCAGCGCGTGGCCTTGAATGAAGCGCATGGCCGAGAGTTTTTCGCCCCGATTCCAGCGTTGTAAGCCCACAAACAAGCAGCTCAAGGCCTCGCCGATCACCCAGTCGCGGCTTGGCAGCGCTGCGGCTGGCATGGGCATGGTTGGCGACTCGATGGCATCGACGAAGCCATCGCGACGCCAAACAACGCGCCCTGGCGCATAGGGTATGCGCGCCAATTCGTGGGGCTCAAACACGGCAAACTCGCAAAACACACCGTCAGCCATCAACGCTTTGTGGCCATCAACCGTGTTTTGAATCGACCACACCACGGGGTGAGCAGCGGCCAGCCAATCAAGCTTTTGGATGAATGCGCTTTTGTGCCCGCTTGCCACCATCACGAAGAAGTCCAAGTCTGAGAACGGATCCAAACGCGCCACGGCTTGCCCGACCGAACCCAGCCCGAGTAGGGCCAGTGCATGCTCGGTTTGCGCAAGCGACGCGCCGATGGCGTCGAGCCGCGCTAGGAGATACGCGGGCGTAAGTTCAGCTGGTTCACCGCTCATAAAATGCCTGTCTATGTTGAACTATCACACCATCCCCGTCACGCAATTCGCGCAAAACTGCTCGGTGGTGTGGTGCAGCGATACCTTGAAGGCGGCAGTGATTGACCCGGGCGGCGACTTGCCGAAGATTTTGGCATGCGTCAAAGCCAATGGACTTACGCTT
>JANOPN010000007.1:0-34898 GCA_031421855.1 Comamonadaceae bacterium | reverse complement strand
AACGCCGTTTGGGTGAAGAGGGTGCGCGTCCCAAGCGGGTGCGCTACAAAGCGCTGAAATGAGCCCGGTTCATGCTGAATTGATGCACACTTGAAGCCATGAATTCCAAAGCTTCACGTCAGGTTGGCATGTCTCGCGATGCAGGGCACGCGCGACCATCGCTTTTGGAGTGTTTAAACACAGTCATGGCGCAAGCCGACACCTTGATCGATGGGGTCGTCGAGGGGTTGGCACTGTCGGCGCGCGGTGCCGTGGGTTTGGGCGGTGTGGGGATCGATGCCAAAGCGCTTCGCCCCTTGGTTGATAACGTGGTGCGTGGCCGCGTTTTGGTCAAAGAGCGCTTCAAGGCGACGTTGCACAAGGGCATGTTCGAGGGGCCGGGAATGGACCCAACCCAGCAAACGGCAGTCAAGTTCGATGAGCTGAAGTTTTTTGAAGAGGATCAGCTCGACGCCAGCATCGAGCTGGCGCGCTTGTGCGAAGACATCGAGCGATGTGTGGTAGATGTGTTGCCTGCAACCCACGCGTTGATGAGCGCGATGTTGGGCTGGGTATCGGTTCAGCCGCACCTGAATCCTGTGCGGCCCGATGTGTTCGCGCGCGCGCTCAGGGATGCGCTTGCGGAGCCCCTGGGCCCAGCTGGGCCGATGGCGGGTACCAGCGGCCGCGAGCAGGTGATGACGGCCGCAGCGGGCTATTTGGGCTCTGCCTTGGCCAAGCTCTACAAGCAAAACATGGATTGGCTCAAGTCGGTCGGCGTGGAGCCTGCGGGCATCAACTTGACTGAAACCCCGGCCCAGGCCTCGCGCTCGCCGGGACAGCCTGAGTCGTCGCTTGCCAAAACCTTGCTGACCTTGGATCGCCTGCGAAAATTGCTGATGGGGCAAGTGGACGGCGACGCGCCGCATGTGTCGTCCTTGGTGGGGTCAGTCGGTGGGCGGGATTTTTTGCACACGGTCCCTGCATCGATGATTGCGCTTGAGGACATGAAGCAAGTGGATACCTTGCTCGTCAAGCTCGCAAACAAGGCCAAGACTGGCCCTGCTTCCCCCGAGGAGGCGGCCCGCCAAAAAGCACTGTCTGTAGAGCTTCGTTTGGGCAAGCAGCTGGGCAAGCACCTGGGCACCGAGGTGATTCGCCTCATGGTCGAGAATTTGACCCAAGACGAGCGGCTTTTGCCCCCAGTACGCCAGCTTTTGCAGTTGCTTGAACCGCAATTGATTGCGTTGGGCAATCGCGACCAGCGGTTTTTTGCTGAACGCGACCACCCTGCGAGGCGCTTGATTGACCGCATCGCCAACCGAAGCCTTGGGTTTGCCAGCATCAGCGACTTTGGTTTCGGCGACTTTTATCAATCCATCAAGCTCGTCTTGGGCTCCCTTAGTCAGCCAACTGACGACGTGATTGGTGCGTTTTATACCGCGCAGCAACTGCTTGAGGCTAATTGGCAAAAGCAAGACGAAGTGGATCGCCGCCGACAAGATGAGACAGCTAAGTCGCTCATGCACATCGAGCAACGCAATTTGCTGGCTCAGCACATTGGCACGGAGTTCCGAAGCAAGTTGGCCGGTGTCGAGGTGCCCGCCAGTGTTGCGTCGTTTTTGTGTGGCCCGTGGGCTCAGGTGCTGTCCGAGCGCCAGATCCAAGGGCGCGAATCACTGTTGCGGTTTGACGAATTGGCCGACAACTTGCTGTGGAGCGTTCAAACGAGGCGCGCTCGTAAAAACCCAGCACGGCTGGTGCAATTGGTACCTGAGATGGTTCGCACCATGCGAGAAGGGTTGATTTCGGTTGATTACCCTTCAGAGATGGTGGCGGAGTTTTTTAACGAGTTGATTGCGCTGCATGAGGCCGCCTTGGACGGTGTCAACCGCGTGTCCGCTGGCGTTGCTGCGTCAGCCGTTGACGCAGGCAGCGTGGATTTGGCTGTCGGGGATGGTCCTCGCGTCGCTGCCGATGCGCCAAACCCCGATCCGCAAGATGAAGCCTTTTGGCTGGCCCAACGTGAGGGTATTGAGTCCGGATTTTTGGACCCGAATGACCCAGCCTTGCTCAAGCCAGACGATGGAGCCGAATCCGGGCCTGTGCTTGAGGTGCTTCCCTTGGGCACTTGGGTTGATATGAAACTCGATGGCAAGATCGTGCGCGCCAACTTGCGTTGGATGAGCCCTTACAAGAATCTGTTCATGTTTGTGGCGCGAGACGGCCAAGCTCACTCGATGACGCGGCGCTCACTGGACCGTTTGCGCAGCAAGGGCAGTGTGCGGGTGGTGGCCCAAGGCGGTGTTGTGGATGCCGCGCTGGACAAAGTCGCCGATTTGGCACTTAAAAACAGCTTGAAACACCCGGGCGCTGGTTGAAGCTGCCCAGCTATTTGGGTAACGCGACAGTGGGTGCCAACGGCAAGCCACGGCTTGAGACCAAGGCGCGAAGCACGTTGGGGTAGTCGGTGATGATGCCGTCAACCCGCCAGGTGAGCAGACGCTCCATGGTCAGCGCTTCATTTGCGGTCCACGGCACGACTTTGAGGCCGAGTGCCTGCGCCTCGCGGACCAAGGGCTCGGTCAGGTCTGCGAAGTGCGGCGACCAGGTGTGCGACATTGACCCTTTTGCAAAATACGCCACCAACAGCGGCACACTATTGTGCTCAGACAGCTTTTTGCCAACCGTCCACGAACCGTCGGCGAGGGTGTCCATCGTCGGGCGCTGGGCGCTGAGGTAGACCCGACCGATTTTCGGCGCGAGCTTTGCAACCACCGCCAAAGTGCGCCAGTCAAAGCTTTGGATGCTGACGCGATCCGCCATGTCCTCGGCGTCGATAACGGCCAATATTGCTTTGACGAAGGGTTCGGGCGCCAAGGTGTCATCGGGTCTGGCGGGTGTGATTTTGGTCTCAATATTGAAGCGAACGTGATCGGCTTTGAGTGACTTGACTCGTTTGAACAGCGAGGCCAGTGATGCAATTCGCTCGTTGTCTTGGGGTGTTTGGGTCGCAAACGTGGTGGCGTAGCGGCTCGCCGGGTTGATTCGGCCGACATCGTAAGTTTGCACTTCAGCAAAACTCAATGAGTTCAAGCTGGGGCCGCGCTCAACGCCCAGTTGCCGCAGCCATTGACCTTGGGCATTTCGCACCAAGTCGGGGTTGAGCGTGGGGTCGTGGCTGATGACGACCACGCCATCTTTCGTGACTCCGACATCCAGCTCCAATGTGTTCACGCCAATTGCAAGCGCTGTATCGAAGGCTGTGAGGGTGTTCTCTGGTGCGAGCCCACGCGCTCCGCGATGGCCTTGCAAATCAAAGGCATGCGCGAGCATGCCGAGCGTCAAAAACGCGCCGAACATGGCAGTTTTGATGAGTTTCATGTCCTTGGTCACCGGATTCATTGGGTTTGTTGCTATCTATTTTTAAGCGATTTAATCGAGCTTCGCGCCTGATTTTTTCACTGCTTCCGCCCATTTTGGCGCTTGGGCGGCTAAATAAGTGGCAAAAGCGTCCGCGTTTAGATAGGCGGGGTCAGCACCTTGGGCGACCATGCGGGTGCTGATGTCTGGGTCTTTGAGTACCGACTCAAACGCCTTGCTCAGTCGATCAACCACCGGCTTAGGGGTGCCCGCAGGTGCCAAAAAGCCATAAAAACCAACCACATCAAAGTTTTTGATGCCTTGCTCCATGACTGTCGGCACGTCAGGCAGGGCGCTGTTGCGCTCTTTGCTCGTCACGGCCAAAGCCCGAACGCGGCCTTGCTTGTGGTACTGAGCTGCCTGGGGAATGCTCTCCGCCATGAACTGAACTTGGCCCGAAATGAGGTCTTGAAACGCAGGGGCACTGCCGCGATACGGGATGTGCGTCATGAACATGCCGGTTTCGGTCTTGAGCATTTCGGGGACGATGTGGCTGATGCCGCCGTTGCCAGCGGAGCCGTAGTTCAATTTGCCTGGGTTTTTCTTCACGTAGCCCACGAACTCGGGCAAGGTCTTCGCGGTGACGCCGGGGTTGACGACCAAAGCCAGGGCTTGACGCGCCGTTCGCGCAATGGGCGTGAAGTCCTTGAGCGTGTTGTACGGCAACTTGGTGTAGAGCACTGGGTTGAGCATCATCACGCCCGTGTTGGCCAGCATGATCGTGTAGCCGTCTGCCGGGCTTTTCATCACTTCTTGCGCGCCGACGGTGCCACCGGCGCCGCTTTTGTAATCAATGATCACGGGTTGGCCGAGTTCTTTTTGCAGCTTATCGCTCAGCAGCCGGGCGTGCTGGTCGAGCGGCCCTCCTGCGGGGAAGCCGACCACAATTTTGATGGGTTTGCTGGGGAACGTCTGTGCAACCGTGGCGGTCGATGCCAACCCAAACGACACCAACAGGGCGCTCGACATCGCGATTGAAAGCAGTTTGCGGTTGGCGGCACGGTGGGCGATGGGCATGGAATTTCCTGTGAATTTGGTGAGTATTGGGTCATTGTGAGCGTGCGCTCGCCAAACTGCCATCCGGAAAATCCACAACAAGCGCTGTTTTGCCTGTGTCGCGTGGGGCAACAAACCGGGGTTTACCTGAGCGAATAAGCCCGCGCTGGCGATCAAAAATGACGGCTAACAAATCAATCATCTCAAACTGCCTGCCTGATGAACATCCAATACACCACCCAAGCTCACCACGCGTTTTGGCCGCGTCGCATTCCGCGCTACATCAACGTGCCGCGGACTAGCTTGTGGAGCAACTTGGCGTTGAGTGCCGCGCGCTACCCCGACAAGGCGGCATTCGTGTTTTTTGATGCGCCAATGACTTTTGCGCAATTGCTATCAAAATCGCAGCATCTGGCCCAATGGATGCGGCGACCAAGGGCTGATTTGACTAAAAAAAGCGGTGTTGATGGTGTTCGCAAGGGTGACAGGGTCATCATCTTGTCGCAAAACACACCACAGCTCGTCGTGGCAACGTATGCGGTGTTGGCCTGTGGGGGCGTGATCGTGCCAGTTAACCCAATGAACAAGGCCGAGGAGCTCACCCACTACATCACCGATGCGGATGTTCGTGTGGCCATGTGCACAAGCGACTTGTTGGGAGAGTTGCTTGGAGCGAACGCCAAACTGCGGCCCGATCAGCGTTTGGCTCGCATCGTGGTGAGTCATTACAGCGACGAATTTGACGCCGCGACGGCGACCCCTCCAGCCGCTTGGGCATCGTGGGCAATGGCCCGGCCCGAGTTGGCGCACGGCGAAGCGGCTGCGTTGGGCATTGAGTTGTGCGACTGGTCCAGTGCGTGCGCCACGCCAATGGGTGACTTCGCCGTTGAGCCAACCGGACCGGACGACTTGGTTGTGTTGCCTTACACCAGCGGCACCACGGGGTTGCCCAAGGGCTGCGAACACACCAACAGCACGATTGGACACAACGTGTTGGCTGGGGCGCTTTGGGGGCAAAGCTGCGCCGAGAGTGTGTTGTTGGGTGCCACGCCGATGTTCCACATCACGGGCATGCTCTATGCGCTGCATGGCAGTGTCGCCGCCGGCGCGACCACGATCATCATGCCGCGCTGGGACCGCGAAATGGCTGGAGCTGCGATGTCACGATACCGTGTGACGCACTGGACCAACATCCCGACCATGGTCATTGACCTCATGGGCTCGCCCAATTGGAAGTCATTTGACTTGAGCAGCTTGCACTATATCGGCGGCGGCGGTGCGGCGATGCCGCAAGCTGTGGCGCAGCGCTTGTTAGACGATTTTGGCCTCAAGTACGTCGAAGGCTACGGCTTGACCGAGACGGCTGCGCCAAGCCACGTCAACCCGATTGATCGCCCCAAGCAGCAGTGTTTGGGCATGCCGTACATCGGGACCGACTCGCGGGTGTTTGGCGTGGAGAGCCTGCCGCATTCACCGCGCGAGCTGCCACCCGGTGAGGCAGGTGAAATTTGCACTCACGGCCCGATGGTGTTCAAAGGCTATTGGAAGCGACCCGACGCAACTAGCGCGTCGTTTTTTGAGTTTGAGGGGCGCAGCTATTTCCGCACGGGTGATCTGGGGCGTACCGACGAAGACGGCTACTTCTTCATGACGGACCGCCTAAAGCGCATGATCAACGCCAGCGGCTTCAAGGTGTGGCCAGCTGAGGTCGAGGCCTTGATGTTCAAACACCCGGCCATTCAAGAGGCTTGCATCATCGCCACCACCGACGCCTATCGGGGCGAGTCAGTCAAGGCCGTGGTCGTCAAACGCGCAGCGCCTGAGTTTCAGTCGGTGACTGAGCAAGACATCTTGGACTGGTGCCGCGCCACGATGGCGGCCTACAAATGCCCCAAAGTCGTGCAGTTTGCCTCGTCTTTACCCAAAAGCGGCAGCGGCAAGGTCATGTGGCGCTTGCTGCAAGAGGCTGAACAGGCCTGAGCGCTTGTCAGGCGTTTTTTGTGCGGCGGCTAATGACGATCATCGCGCGGTGAATGGCCAACTCCAATCGCGTCAGCCATGCATCGGCGGCTTGCAAAACGGCATGAGCTGACTGGTCTATCGCTTGGTTGATGGCTTCGCGGCGAGCTTGGCTTGCCCGACGTTTGGCCTGCTCGATCAGGTCATGGTTGTCGGTTGGGCGCGTGGCGATTGACTTTTGCGATGCTTGGGCTTTTGAAGTGCGGGTCATGACGGGTCTTTCACTGAGTTGCTAGTCGGTCGTTTTTTGACCGTGCATGAACTGTAAAAAAAATTGACTGACGTGGAAACCAGGCGCGGTGCACAATGGCTTTGCAGTTTTTGCAAAGCCATGCGAGCCGCTATGCCAATATCCGATGTTTTTTCCGTCCAACTGGCTGATCTAGATTCGTTTGTTCGAGTCGCAGAAACCAGTAATTTGTCAGCCGTTGCGCGAGAGCGTGATGTAGCCGTTAGCCAAGTATCGAGGGCGATTGCACGGGTTGAAGGCGTTTTGGGCGCGAGATTGCTTCACCGGGGTACGCATGGTTTGTCGTTGACACCCGAGGGGCAAGTGCTCTTGCGACATGCGCAACAACTGCTGGCCAATGCAGGTGATTTAGCCGCTGAATTTGACTCCCGTTCCAGCGAAGTCAGTGGTACGGTCAAGGTCGGCACAAGCCCGGCCATGGGCGTTTTTTTGCTGCCAAGTTTGAGTCGTTTGCTCGCACGCCATCCCCGTTTAGTGATCGATGTTGCGGCCGACGACGCCGTCGTTGACATGGCCAAAGAGGGCATCGACATCGCCATTCGAGTCGGCACACACGGCAGCGACAGTTTGATCGCCCGACCTTTGGGGCAGTTCATGCGCCGCTTGTACGCGGCTCCGTCGTACATCGCTGAGCGCGGCGCTCCCCAAACCGTGCTTGAGCTTGCGCACCATCGCCTCATCACCAACACCGCATCGGCCTCGCTGAATCGGTGGCCGCTCAAAACCAGTCCCGAGGCCACAGCGCTTGACGAACCCCAGCTGATCCGCCCCAACAGTGGCCTGCGAACCAATAACTCAGCCGTGCAACTCGCCATGGTCGTCAATGGCCTCGGTGTTGGCCGACTCAATGCCACCATCGCCGCGCCGTTGGTCAAACGCGGTGAATTGGTTGAAATCATGTCCGAATGGGCCAGCGAACAACCCGTTCCGATCTACGCCGTGATGCTGCCCGAGCGGCACCGACTGCCCAAAATCAAAGCCTGCATCGAGCACTGGGTTGAGTGGTTCAAGTCAGATGAGATGCAAAAATAGTAGCAACGAAGTCAATGAATTCGGTGACCAAGGGTGCATTTATCATACAGATTTGGCTTTGAGCATCAATTCATGTCCAGGCTGATGCGGTGCCTCCGACTCGACAGGTCAGCACTGACTCGACGCGTCACGATTCTCTAGGTGCGGCTCACCGATCAGCGCTATCGCTTCGCCAATACACCCGCGCCGACCGCGCCAATGTGACGTAGCTCCAGGCCCATTCGGCCATGACGAGGAGGCGGTTTTTGAAGCCGATTAGGAAGAAGATGTGGACGAAGAGCCAAAAAAGCCAAGCTGGCAAACCCGACAGTTTGACGGGTCCGATTTGGGCGATGGCTGATTTGCGCCCGATGGTCGCGAGTGAGCCGTAGTCAACGTATTCAAACGCTTTGAGTGGCCGCCCCTCAATTGAGGCCAGGGCGTTGTGGGCGGCGACACGTCCCATTTGTTTGGCTGCAGGACTCACGCCGGGCACATGCTTACCATTGCTGGTTGCTGCTGCGAGGTCGCCGATCACGAAGACGGCTGGCAGTCCGTCAACGGCGAGTTGGGCGGTCACGGGTACGCGACCGGCTCGGTCGAGCGCAACACCCAAGCATTGCCCCAGGCTTGAGGCTTGCACGCCAGCCGCCCAAACGGTGCAGTCGCTAGTGATGAGTTCGTTGCACGGTGCCGCGCCCGGCGCGGTGTGCGCCACTTGCACCAGGCCGCTTCGCACATCGGTGACGCGGGCATTGAGCATCACATCAACCCCCAACGCTTGCAGCTGCGTCATGGCTTTAGCCGATAAGTCGTCGCTGAAGCTTGCGAGAACCTTGGGCCCGCCTTCGAGCAGCAACACGCGGGCTTGGCTGGGGTCAATGTGGCGAAACTCGCGCTTGAGCGTGTGGCGCGCGATTTCGGCGAATGTGCCCGCCATCTCCACGCCAGTTGGCCCGGCGCCGATCACGACGAAGTTCAGCGATGGTTGGGGCGTGTCGGGACGCTCAAACGCCCGCAATTCGGCGAGCTCAAAGGCTTGCAGCATTCGTTGGCGGATGATCATGGCGTCGCTGAGGGTTTTGAGTCCCGGCGCGTGCGTGGCCCAGTCGTCGCGGCCAAAGTAGCTGTGGGATGCACCCGTGGCGACGATGAGCGCGTCGTAAGCCAGTGGGGTGTTGTCGCGAAAAAAGACGCGTTCCTCGCGCACGTCAATGCGGTCAACTTCGTTGAGTAGCACGCAAACGTTGGCTTGTTTGCGAAAAATGTGCCGAATGGGTGCTGCAATTGCCGGGCTTGCCAAACCAGCGGTTGCGACTTGGTAGAGCAGCGGTTGAAACAAGTGGTGGTTGGTTCGGTCGATCAGTGTGATGCGACAGGCTTTGCCGTGGAGCGCTTTGGCAGCTTGAATGCCACCAAAGCCACAACCTATGATGACGATGTGTGGCAAGTCACTGCCACGGGTGTTTTTCTTGTCATGGGGCATGAATAAGCATTTTACGCGCTCGCAGCATGTGTTTCGATAGTTTTTTATGAGAAATTGGCACTTGATCTACGTATTCATTGGGTTTGTTGCTATGATTTTTGATAAATGAAAGGCTTGCACTTGACCGCAGATTTGCGGGGTTGCAACTGCGATTTGGCCTTGTTGTGCGACTCAAACTTGTTCGCACCCATCGCGCTCGACGCGTGCCAGCGGGCGGGTTTGAGCGTGGTCTCGTCACACTGGCATGGGTTCGGCGGTGGCGAGGTGCCCAGTGGTTACACGGGGGTGCTGCTTTTGGCTGAGTCGCACTTGGCCGTGCACACCTGGCCCGAGCTGGCTGGGGTGACTTTGGATGTGTATGTCTGCAACTACTCAGGCGACAACTCGGCAAAGGCAAGGGAATTGCTTGACAGGCTTGTCGGCTTTTTTGCCGCAAGCGAGGCATCGCGCCACGAACTGCAGCGCGGGTTTGGTGCACCGCTTGCAGTATGCTGACTGCATGACACAACGCCGCCAAATCCTTGCCGCCGCAATCGCGGCACTTTTCGTGCCCGTGCACACGCCGCTGTCGGCCAAAAGTGGGTCGAAGTTGGCGGTTTTGTTGGCCAAAGACTACACCTCGGGCATCGACGTCAGCAAGTATTGGGTCAGCGAAAAGCTTGACGGCGTTCGTGCCTTTTGGGATGGTTCGGCGCTGCGATTTCGCAGCGGGCAGGCCATTGCTGCCCCCGCTTGGTTTGTCGCAAAACTACCCCCGATGGCCCTTGATGGCGAGCTTTGGCTGGCTAGGGGGCAGTTTGACACGCTCTCAGGCATTGCTCGCAAGCGCGTTGCGCTTGATGCCGAGTGGCGCGGCGTGAGTTATCAGGTGTTTGAGCTACCGAACGCACGAGGCACGTTTGACCGCCGCAGCGCCGATCTGAAATCCATTGTGACCACCGTCGGGTGGCAACAGTTGCAATGGGTCGCGCAGTTCCGTGTGGAGTCAGAGGCTGCTTTGCAAGCCAAACTGATTGAGGTCGTCAAAGCGGGTGGCGAGGGCTTGGTATTGCATGAGGCCGCCTCGAGCTATGTGACCGGGCGAAGCGCAAGCTTGCTCAAACTCAAGCCGGTGTCGGACATGGACGCGACCGTGGTGTCGCATGTAGAGGGCAAAGGTAAATACGCGGGGCAAATGGGGGCATTGATGCTTCGATCTGAGGACGGCATCAGCTTCAAGCTCGGGACTGGTTTTACCGACGAACAACGCAAAAACCCACCTTCGGTGGGCAGCGTCGTGAGCTTCAGCTACCGCGACGTGACCCCGTCAGGCAAGCCGAGGTTTGCCAGTTTTTTGCGGGTTCGCAGTTTGCCTTGATGTGTTTTTTGTCGCTGCTCAGTGCAGCTCGGCAACCATCTCAATCTCAACGCATGCGCCCATTGGAATTTGCGCCACACCAAATGCACTGCGGGCGTGCGCACCGGCTGCGCCAAACACCTGGCCGATGAGCTCCGACGCCCCGTTGGTGACGAGGTGCTGTTCGGTGAATGTTGGCGAGCTGTTGACCAAACTCATGAGTTTGACGATGCGTTTGACGCCGTTGAGATCGGTGCCTGCTGAGGTGCAAGCGGCGTTTAGCGTGCCAATCAGGTCGATGGCGATGGCGCGCGCAGCCTGTTGAGCGGTTGCCGTGTCCATGTTGACACCGAGTTGGCCAACCCATGCTTTGCCGTCTTGCTTGGCGATGTGACCGCTCAAAAACACCAATTTCCCGGTTTGCACAAAGGGCACATAGGCGGCTGCTGGCGTGGAGACCGGTGGCAGGGTGATGTTGAGGGCTTGGAGTTGGGTGTAGATGCTCATTGGGGGCTTTGGGGAACGATTTTTACGAAAAATCGGCCTTTGGTCTCTGTATTCATTGAGTTTGTTGCTATCAATAAATAACTAACCAGAGGCCAATGTTGGCCACAAAGTTACTTGACCGTGACCGTGATTCGCTCGCTCATCACGGGTGGGTGGTGCGGAATGTGGTTGTGGTCAGCGACCAGCATCTGTAAGGTGTACACGCCTGGCTTGAGCACCATGCTGGTCTCGGTTTGTCCGTTGCCAAAGTGGCGATGGTTGTCATTGAATGGCACTGATGCGTTGACATCCAGCTCATTGACGTTGACCAACAGGTGGTGGTGACCGGTACCCGCTTTTTCTGTGCCCGCTGGTGCAACGCCCATGCCTTTGAGGCCAAACTGAACGGTGACGGGGCTGGTGAGCACGTCGCCATTTTTTATGTTCATGATGTAAGCGACGGTGCCGGCCGGGGCGACGACCTTGGTGTATGCGCCAGCAAACACGGTTGGCGTGCTCACCGTGGTTTTCATCGGAGCGGTTGGCGCGGCAGCTTGCGGGGCCGGGCTCATTTGGGCACAGCCCATCAAAACGGTTGTGGCGAACAGGCTGGCAGTGAGAAGCAAACGCATGTGGGGTGACTCCGGTTGTGTTTTGGGTATGCCGGTGCGCCTTTGTGGTCAACGCTCGGTCGCCGAAGTGTAGCGCTCACTATTCAGCGGCAATGGTCTATCGTTTACTTTTTGACTATTGACCAGATAGTCCACGCGCTGCTTGGCCTAAGCGGCACCCATCAAACCGGCATGACCGTCACAGCCACAGTTTGCGATTGGCGCTGCGCACCGTGGATCACGCCGCGCAGCGGCGTGACATCACTGTAGTCGCGGCCAATGGCCAAGCAAACATAGTCTTCACCGGGTGTGCCTGCGCCCCAGCGGTCATTGGTGGGATCAAGATCGACCCAGGTGCCCGTGTCATTTGATTCGACATCTGGCATCGCGGGGACGTAGACACTCGCCCACGCATGCGATGCATCGACGCCAATGAGACGTGGTTGGCCGGGTATTGGCTCGGTCAGGAGGTAGCCACTGACGTAGCGAGCGCTCAAGCCAATCGCACGCAGGCCCGCGATGAGCACGTGCGCGAAGTCTTGGCAAACACCGTGTTTCGCGCGAAGGGCCTCCAACACCGGCGTACTCACGTCGGTGCTTTCGGGGTCGTAGCGAAACTCGCGGTGAATTCGCGCGCAATAGTCGGCGCTGGCTTCAATCATGCCTCGCCCCGGGGTGAAGCTCGCGCTTGCATGGGCTGCAAACTCATCGTGAACCGCAATGAGCGGCGAGGGGTGCAAAAACTCCGATGCCGCGTCAAAGCGTGCGCCCGCTCGGTAACGCATGGCCTCACGCACCTGTTCCCAGGGACGCTCAGGCGGCGTTGGGGCGGGGCTTGCGGTGTCAAGCCTGCTTCGCGCGATGACTCGCACCGAACGATGCGATTGGTGCAACGAGAACCAAACGGCCGTGTTGCCAAACGGATCGCGCAAAACGCGGCGGTGCTCAGGCTCGGGGTCAATGGTGACTTCGTGCGAGATCAGCTGTTGCTGCGGGCCGTTGGATGCTTCGGATTGCTCGCCTAGCGGCTGCAAGTAAGCCAAATGCCACGCCTCCTCGACTTCAGGCGCGTAGGCGCTGTGGGTGTCGTGTTCAACGATCAGTTTCATGGCGCGAGGCCTTGGGTTTGTGCAAGGTGCTGGCGTGATGTGTTGAGGTGGCGAAAATACTGTGCACTCAGGCCATCAGACAGACCAAACAACTCGTTCGAGAGTGGCTCAAGTGATGCGATCAAAACGTCGACTGGGGCATTGGCTTCCCAGGTGCTTGGGTCAGTCACCGTGAGCGCCAATTCGCTTTTTTCGAGCGGTGCGGCGTTGGCCAGCTTGCTCAGGCGACCGCGCAGCTGGCTGGCAACCCACGCCAATGCCCTGGGGTTGTCTGAGTCGCGCACCAGCAGCTCGGTCAGTGCGCCCAAGTCTCGGCGCATAGAAAACCGAGCTCGGTAGGTGATGGTGCTGTCAAACAAATTGAGCAAAGCGTCAAAACCGTCGTTTTCTAAGTACGCCGATTCGCGCAAGCCGATCAAAAATGCGTTGCTCAGTTGATGCAAGCGCTCAAGCTGGCGTCCCACGCTCAAGCAGCGCCAGCCGTTGTCGCGGGTCATGCGGTCGGTCTGCGCGCCGGTCATGGCGGCGATGTCTTCAATCAATTCGTCAATGGCGCGCAGGGCGGTTTGCGCCGACACGCCGTCGGCAGGTTTGGCAGGCGACAGGGCCGCAAAAAACTTCACCCCAGCGCGTTGAATCAGTTGCCAATGCTCGCCTGACAAACGCTCGCGGACCGCGTCAGCTGCACCGCGCAGGGCTCGCAGGTTGTAGCCCACGCTGCATTGGGTTTTGCTTGCCAAGCCGTCAACCAAGGCGAGCTCGAACCCGGCTGGGTCGGCATTGGGTTGTGGCGCATCACTCGCGATCAAACCCGCCTGCGCGGCCGTCGCGTGCAACCATTTGCCCAGCGCTTGGCTGGGCGGATCTTCCGAATTGAGTGAACTGAGGGCGACCCGGGCGAGTCGAGCGGTGTGTTCGCAGCGCTCGGTGTAGCGGCCAAACCAATACAGATTCTCGGCCGCGCGGCTGGTGATCGTGTGACCGATGCCCTCGAGCCGAGTGGGCGTAATGGCCGTTGGTCGCGCTTGGTCTTGGAATTGACTTGGTGACTGGTTTTGCGATTGACCCTGGGACTGTCCCTGTGACTGGCTTTGTGACTGACCCTGCGATTGCTTCTGCACCAGTGTTGGAGCGCGACTGGGCTCACCCATGACCCAGACGTCGGCACTTGAGCCGCCGTATTGCATCGACACCACGTCTGCTTGCGCTGCGCTCGCGATGCGAGCCAAGCCGCCGGGTAGCACCCGCCATCTGGGCACGCCGTCTGTCGTGCCGTCGCACACCACAAACACGCGCAGCAAATACGAGCGCGGCACGAGCTTGGGTGAAGTGCCCGCTGTCGCGCCTAAAAATGTGGGCGTTTGGGCCAGTGGCATCCAGCGCTGCAGCGTCGTGTCGGTGCCCCGGCGAACAATTCGCCCAGTTAGCTCATCCAGCGCCCGCCGGGGAAGCTGGCGTGCAATGACCGATGGCGGGCCGTGGCTGGCGGTGGGTTTAATCACGAGCTGCGCCAATTGGGGCAGGGCATCGGCCATGGCTGCGGCTTCGCCACACCACCAAGTGTCTAGCGCGGGCAAGCTCAGTGTTTCGCCAAGCAACTTTTGAGCAATGGCAGGCAAAAACCCAAGCAAGGCTGGGCTTTCAACCACGCCCGTGCCCGGCATGTTGGCCAGCACGACCTGACCACTGCGCACCACTTGCACCAAGCCCGCAATGCCAAGCGCCGAATCGGCGCGCAGCTCAAGCGGGTCAAGATACTCGTCGTCGAGTCGTTTCATCAGCACGTGCACGCGCTGCAAACCGTCCAAGGTGCGCAAGTACAAACGGTCGCCGCGAACGACCAAATCTGAGCCTTCGACCAAGGTCAAGCCCAAAGACGAGGCCAAATACGCGTGTTCAAAATGGGTCTCGTTGTATGGCCCGGGCGTGAGCAATGCAATCCGGGGCACTTCGCCGGGCTCGAGCGGTGGGCAGTGCTTGACCAAGCCGTCGATGATGGCGGCATACGTGTCGGCCAATCGCTGAACCCGCAGTTTTTGGAACGCGTCAGGAAACTGGCGGCCAATGATTTGCCGGTTTTCGAGCAAGTAGCCCAGACCGGATGGTGCTTGGGTGCGCTGCGACACCAGTTGCCACTGCCCTTGTGGGCTGCGAGCCAAATCAAACGCCGCGACATGCAACCAAGTGCCGCCCAACGGCTTGATGCCGTGAACAGGGCGCAAGTAGCCGCTGTGTCCATGCACCAATGCGCTGGGGATCATGCCGTCGCGTAAGAGTCGTTGCTCGCCGTAAATGTCAGCCAGCACGGCATTGAGCAAACGGGTGCGTTGCAATACGCCCGACTCAATTTTTGCCCAGTCGTCTGTTGACAGCAAAACCGGCAAGGTATCAAGCGCCCATGGCCTGCGCGGCCCATTGCTGTCGGCGTAAACGTTGTAAGTGATGCCGTGGGCCGCGACATCGCGCGCCACTTGCTGGCTGCGCTGGGTCAAACCCCGAGCGAAATCACCTGACTTGGGGCCAGCGCCCGGCAATTGCTCAAAAAATTGCGTCCAAGCGCCCGCGCCTTCGCCTTGGTTTAGCTCATCAAAATGGCCCGTTGTGGCTTTTGTTGCTTTGAAGAACTGATCGCTCGTTGGTAGTTCCTGCGAGGCCTGAGCCATGCCGATGGTCGGTTCAATTTGTTTGACGGGCGGAGAGTTTGGCACGGCGGTATTTTGCACCGTGTTCTATCGTCGCTACGCGCGAGGCCAGAAGGTTGTTTGACATGGTTTTACATACAGTTAAAATTGTCTTCCATCGCGGGAAAATCTAAACACCATGACACCAACAAATATTACGGACATCACGAATTGGATCCAATCCTTAAATGACGGCCTGCTCGGCCATTCATTCGCAGCACCGTCGTTTGTTCGCCCGTATCACTTGGTCACAGCGGCACTTGCGCTGCGAGCGACCAAGTCGAATTTGTTGACCCTGCCCGAGCATGTAGCGACATACGCCGATCGAATGGGGCTTTGGAGCGCCATCGGTCGGCACAATCCGTCTTTTGCTTCAGCTACTCGGGATCCATTGGCAAGGTTCCTTCCAATTGAGCCGTTGAAATCGAGGGACGCAGTGCACGAATGCGCAAACAGGCTTAGCGAGATCGCCATTCACGCAAACATGAGTGAGGCTTCGCACAGCAGTTTGGACGTGGCCATTGCGGAAATTTTGGACAACTGCTTTGCACATGGTGGCGTGACCGACGAATTGACTGGGATTGCCTGCGCGCAATTTTGGAGAAATGGCAATTTGGCGCAAATCGCGATAGGTGACAGCGGACTCGGCATCCGGGCGACACTGGATGCTGCTGAGACACCCGACGTTCGCCTTGAAGGGAAGTCGGCAAACGCGTGCGCATTTGCAACCGAATTGGGCGTATCCAGCAAGCTCAACAAGGGGCATGCAGGATACGGATTGGCATTGGCCCGTCAATTGATGCGCCAAAACGGTGGCACACTCGTTGTTTACTCTGGCAGCGAGTGGTGCATCGGGGCGGGCGAAGCATTCAATATGGGCGATCAAAGTACCCACTGGCAAGGCTCGTTGGTTGTTTTGGAGTTCAACACGGCCGGAAGGTTGAGCACGCAAGAAATCTACGGCGCTTGGCCTCCGGTCAAAGGATACGAAAATGACGACTTCGATTTTTAAGTTTGACCTTGGCGTTTTGGGTGCCAAAATTGCCACGCGGCAGGATGGAAAAGTGTTGTTTGATGATGTGAATGCCGCTTTGTTGCGGTACGATTTGGTCGAGATTGACTTCGCACTTCGCAACGTCACGCCGTCCTTCGCCGACGAATGCATTGGTGGTGTGGTGAAGTTGCACGGATTTGCGTACTTCAAATCACACATCAAGTTGATAAACGTATCCGACGACGCAAGGTCGCTTTTAAAGCACGTGATTTCGCGTCGCGCCGAGCAGTCTTTAGCCTAAATGGCACTTGCTATTTGGCTTTGACTGCTTGAAACTGGCGGCTGGCTTAGCTCTTACGCTTGTGCATTTGGACCTTGGCGTAAGCTTCAAGCAGCTTGCCGTGCATCACGCAGCCGGTCATATCCAACCCTGGGCTTGAAAGCCCCAAAAAGCGATCTTTTTGGGCGACCAATGCTTGTGCCTTTGCTAGTGTCGGCGCGCCGTGTAGCAAGGCCAGCGCGGCATGAAATGGCTTGATGTCGACCGCGTTGCCGTCGCCTGACTGCGACAAGCGAAGCAAATTTTCGCAACATGCGTAAATTTTGCGGCGTGATTCGTCGAGTTGCGCGAAGTGACGCACCCATTCGCAGCCCTCAATGGCGGCATCGACATTGCCACAGGCCAATGCCAGCAAGGCTTTGAGCTCACCCACGCGGATGTCGGCCCAAAATGAGCCTGCGTCGGGTGCCATGCCAATGACGGCGGCCAACGCGCGGGTGTCGGGCACGCTGGAGTCGTTGAGTGAGTCCAACAAATCGGAGCACTCTTCGTCGTCTAGGTCGCCCAAATTGAGCAAAGCCTCGCGCATGTGGTTTCCCACGCTGTTGTTCTCAAAATCGATGTCGTCCACGGGGTAGATTTCTGACGCGCCAGGCACGAGCACGCGACAGGCGTAAACGCCCAAGTGCGTGAAGTCAGCGACATACACCTCAAAGCCATCTTGGTGAAGCCGATTGAGCGCCCACTCATAGTCTTGGGCAGTGGAGTTAGCAAAATTCCAGTCGGCGAAGTCGAAATCGGGTTTATCGCCCAAGAAGTTCCAGTGGATCACGCCGCTGGAGTCGACAAAATGAATCTCAATATTGGTCGCGCTGGCAACTTCGTCCATGTCAAAACCGGGGACCGGAAAGCCGCTCAAGGCATCAAGGGCGCGGCCTTGGAGCAACTCGGTCAATGCGCGCTCCAGTGCCACCTCAAAGCGAGGGTGCGCGCCAAAACTGGCGAAACATCCCTGGTCTTCTGGGTGAAGCAAGGTGACGTTCATCACCGGATACTGCCCGCCGAGCGACGCGTCCTTCACCAAAATGCCAAAGCCTGCCTCGCGCAAGGCCTTGATGCCCGCGGCGATGCATGGCCAACGGGCGATGACCGCGTCAGGCACCTCGGGTAGGCAGATGCCCTCGCCAATGATGCGGGCCTTGATGTGGCGCTCGAAAATCTCCGAGAACGCCTGGGTTCGCGCCTCCATCAGGGTGTTGCCGGCCGACATGCCGTTGCTGACGTACAGGTTGCCGATGATGTTGACGGGCACGTAGGCGACCTCACCGTCGCTGAGCCGGGTGTACGGGATGGTGCAAATCCCACGCTCGGGGTTGCCGGAGTTGAATTCGACTAGATTGTTGGGGTCGATGTCGCCGTTGGGGTTGTAAAAGCCATGCAGTGATGCGTTGAGGATGCCTTTTGGCCATTTGCCGTCAGTGGGCAGGGGGAACCACTTCTCTTGCGGGTAGTGAACGAATGGCCCATCGGCCACTGCGCGGCCCAAATAGAAATGCGTCCAAAAGTAATTGGTCGATAGACGCTCGAAATACTCCCCCAACGCACTGGCCAAGCAGGCCTTTTCGGTTGCGCCCTTGCCGTTGGTGAACATCAGCGGGCAGTCGCGGTCGCGCACATGAACTGACCAAATGCCGTCGACCGGGTTTAGCCAACTGCGTTCTTCGATGTGAAAACCCAAGGCACTGAGCCGGGTTTGCATGGTGTGGATGGTGGACTCAAGCGAGGCATCTTTGCCGGGGATCAGGGTTTCGGTGTGCATCGCCCAAGGATACCCGCTCGATCAACTCCGTTTCACACATGTTCAGCCGCGTCGCATGTCCAGCGAGAACGGATGCTCGGCACTCCCCGCGTTGCTCACCACGGGCTGCGGCACAACCGCGCGCCCTGCTGTGTGGCCCATGTCAAAGAATCGACTGAGTCGACGACTCTCTGCTTCGTATGCGTTCACTGGGAAGCTGCTGTAACTCAACCCCCCGGCGTGCGCCACGTGAACTTGGGCTCCAGCGATGGTTTTGCTTTGCCAGTTGTCGACAACGTCAAATATCAGTGGCACGTGGGTGCCAATGCTGGGGTGCAGTGCGCTGGGCGCTGACCAGGCCTTGAACCGCACGCCGCCAGCAAACTCGCCTTCGGCTCCTGCCGGTTGCAGCGGAACGCGCTTGCCATTGCAGGTGATGCTGTGGCGCGCCGGGTTGAAGCCGCTGACGCGAACCTCAAGTCGCTCCAACGACGAGTCAACGTATCGCGACGTGCCGCTGGCCAAAGCCTCTTCGCCCAGGGTGTGCCACGGCTCCAAGGCGTTGCGAAAGTCGATTTTCATGCCACTGAGATGCAACTCGCCCACGCGCGGAAACCTGAATTCAAAGTGCGGCGCAAACCACGACTCTTCAAACGCGTAGCCGGCCTCGCGCAGTTCGCGCAAAACGTCACAAAAGTCCATCCACACGAAGCTGGGCAACATGAACCGATCGTGAAGCTGCGTGCCCCAGCGGCTCAATGGCGCGGTGTAAGGCTTGCGCCAAAAGCTCGATACCAGTGCGCGAATCAACAATTGTTGGGCCACGCTCATTCGCGCATGCGGAGGCATCTCCATCGCGCGCAACTCAACGATGCCCAGTCGGCCGGTGGCTGAGTCGGGCGAGTAGAGTTTGTCGATGCAAAACTCGCTGCGATGCGTGTTGCCCGTGATGTCCACCAGCAAATTGCGCAAGCTGCGATCAACCAGCCACGGCGGCGGCGCCTTGCCTTGGGTTTTGGCGGCTTTGGCGAGCTGTTCGCGGGCGATTTCAAACTCGTAAAGTGCGTCGTTGCGCGCTTCATCTAGCCGAGGCGCTTGGCTGGTTGGGCCGATGAACATGCCGCTGAACAAATAGCTCAGGCTGGGGTGGTTGTGCCAAAAACTCACCATGCTGGTGAGCAACTCGGGTTTGCGCAAAAACGGGCTTTGCGAGGCGTTTGCGCCGCCCAGCGTGATGTGGTTGCCGCCGCCCGTGCCGCTGTGGCGGCCGTCAAACATGAATTTTTCGGCGCTCAGGCGGCACTCAAATGCGGCTTGATACAAAAACTCGGTGTTGTCGACCAGCTCGGCAAAACTGTGTGCAGGGTGTATGTTGACCTCAATCACGCCGGGGTCGGGCGTCACGGCGAGCGACTGGACACGCGCGTCGCGCGGGGGCGGATAGCCCTCGATCACGACCGGCATGCTCAGTGCCTCAGCCGTCAACTCGATGCAGTGCAGCAAATTGAGGTAATCCTCAATGTGAGCCAGTGGCGGCATGAACACGTAGACGATGCCGGTTTGACCTGCTTGGTCGCTCAAATCAACTTGGTGCGCGTCGGCTTCAGCTTTGGGGCCATTGGCTCGCACGGGGTTGCGTGTCTCGATGCACAGCGCTGTGCGGGTGATGTTGGACGCAGAAACGAATCGACTCGGCGCGCCTTGTTGGGGTGTCGAGGCGCGCGCCTGCGCGATCCGCTCGCCGATGCTCAGTGCGCGCGCCGGTTGCCTTGGCTGCACCAAATCTGAAAAACCGCCGCTGGTGGGGCTTGAAGGCGTTTTTTGATGACTTTCGACCCATTGGTCACGGAATTCATTGGGTTTGTTGCTATCAAAATGTATTTTCTTTGCCGCGCCATTGATGCGCGTTGTCAGCGGCGCTTGCTCGTCCATCGGGTCGCGCTCATGCACGTAGGGGTAGTCGCTCTTGGTGGTCCACGGCTGCGACGCCACCGGCAAGCGCCAACCCATCGGTGAGTCGCCGGGTATCAAATACATGCGTTCATCGCGCAAAAACCAAGGCCCGGTTTTCCACTGGCTATCGGGCCCGTCGGGGTTTCGCTCGCTTGATTCAAGCGGCGCCAAGGGCAGGGCGTAGCCCACCACCGTTGACAGTTGTTGGTGAAAGACGCGGCGCAGGCGCACGCGCTCCATCTCGTCTTCCAAGCGGCTGTCGAATGGGTCCACATTGGTGGGCAGGTTTTTCTCGCGCCACAAGTAGTACCACGCATCTTCGTGACCGCTTTGCAAGTGGTCGGGCGTGATATCGAGCCGTCGGCAAAGCTCGATGCTGAATCGCCTTGCATCAGCCGCTTTAAAAGAGCAGGGGGTTTGTTCGTCAGCAAATAGCGCGGGGTTTCGCCAAATCGGCTGGCCGTCATTTCGCCAGTGAATGCTGAGCGCCCAGCGAGGCAGTTGCTCGCCGGGGTACCACTTGCCTTGCCCGAAATGCAAAAAGCCGCCAACCGCGTATTTTTTGCGCAGTTTGTGCACCAAACTGGTGGCCAAGCCGCGCTTGGTTGGCCCCAATGCATCGGTGTTCCATTCGGGCTCATCTCGGTTGAAATCTGCAACAAATGTTGGCTCTCCACCCATGGTCAAGCGAACATCATTGGCCATCAGATCTTGGTCAACTTGCGCGCCTATGCCCAGCATGGCGGCCCATTGGTCGTCCGTGTACGGTTTGGTCACGCGCGGTGATTCGAGTACACGGGTCACGCCCATGTGGTGGCTGAACGTGACCTCAGCTTTGTCGTGCCCGCCCTCAATTGGGGCGGCGCTCGATGGGCGCGGCGTGCAGGCCAGTGGGATGTGGCCCTCAGCAGTCAGCATGCCCGATGTCGGGTCAAGCCCAACCCAGCCCGCGCCTGGCAAAAATACCTCGCACCAAGCATGTAGGTCGGTGAAGTCTTCTTTTGCGCCTGCCGGACCCTCAAGCGGTTTGACGTCGGGTACGAGTTGAATCAAGTAGCCCGAGGCGAACCGCGCGGCCAAGCCCATGTGGCGCAGCAACTGAACCAAGAGCCAAGCCGAGTCACGGCACGAGCCGCTGGCTTGTGTGAGGGTGCGCTCGGGGGTTTGAACGCCGGGCTCCATGCGAATCAAATACTTGACATCGCCTTGTACCCGTTGGTTAAGCGCCACAAGGAAGTCCATGCTGCGCTGCTTGGGCTTGCGCAACTCGGTGTTCGCTTTGGCCAAATATTGAGCAAATTCAGGCGTGGCGGCTTCGCACTCCAAGTACGGTGCAAGCTCGTGACGCAGGGCTGGCTCGTAGTCAAACGGGAAATGCTCGGCCTTGGGCTCCAAGAAAAAATCAAACGGGTTGTAGCTGGCCATCTCGGCAATCAGCTCTACCGTGACCTTGAACTCTGTTGTCGGCTTGGGGAACACCAAACGCGCCAAATGGTTGGCAAATGGATCTTGTTGCCAGTTTAAAAAGTGATCAACTGGGTCGATCTTGATCGAATAAGCCTTGATGGGGGTGCGGCTGTGCGGTGCGGGGCGAAGGCGCACCACGTGCGGGCCCAAGTTGATCGCTTTGTCGTAGCGGTAGTGGGTGATGTGGGTGAGTGCGACGTGCAGGGTCATGTAAAAAATCCGTTGGATACTGCGTGGATGCTAGCAAGTCCTGAGCCAAGTAGCGAGCGATATCCGCATGAAGCCATGCGCCGCGCCGCCGCATGGGGCTGGCCGCTTGCCTTTTTGGCGGGTGTTGCCGTGCAGTTGCAGCAAGCAAGGCTTTGGCCCGTTGAGCTTTACGGCTTGGTTTTGGCGACTGGTGCGTTTGCTTTTTTGCTGGCGTGGGCCGGTTTTAAGCGCCAGCGGGTCTGGGCTGCTTGGTTTTGGGCCTGTTTTGCGTTTGCGGTCGTGGGTTTTGGCGCAACTGGCGGTCGAGCCGGCATCTACGCCCAAACCGTTCTCAACGAGGCCTTGCAAGGCCAAGACATCGACGTGGTCGGCACGGTTGCGGCCATGCCGCACCGCCACCCGGCGGGTTTGCGGTTTCGGCTGAATGTCGAATCAGCCCAAATTGGTGGGCAGCCGGTGCAATTGCCCAAGATGATTGATCTGGGCTGGTACGCCGGGTTTTCGCTTTCAACTAACGCCGCGCAGACCCAAGCCTTGCTGGATTTGCAGCGTCAAACCGCTGATTTGCGAGCGGGAGAGCGCTGGCAAATGCGGGTTCGACTGAAAACCCCGCACGGTCAGCGCAACCCCAGTGGCTTTGATTTTGAGCTGTGGCTTTGGGAGCAGGGCGTGGGCGCGAGCGGTTATGTGCGCGCCGGCTCTCGCGACCCAGCGCCCGAGCGACTGTTGCCGGGGCCGTGGTCGGCGGCAATGGCCATTGAGCGCGCCAGGCAAAGCACACGCGATGCGATTTTCGCCCGCGTGACCGATCCGCGTGCTGCCGGCGTGCTGGCCGCATTGGTGGTCGGCGACCAGCGCGCCATTGAGCGGGCTGACTGGGATGTCTTTCGCGCGACCGGGGTTGCGCATTTGATGAGCATCTCGGGTCTGCATGTGACGATGTTCGCTTGGGTTGCGGCGGCCTTCGTTGGCGGTCTTTGGCGGCGCTCGGCTCGCTACTCGCCCAGGCTTTGTCACGCCCTTCCCGCGCCCATGGCTGCAGCGCTGGGCGGCTGGCTGCTCGCGCTGGCCTATGCCCTCTTCAGCGGTTGGGGTGTGCCTGCCCAACGAACCGTGTGGATGTTGGCGGTGGTTTTAGCGACTCGGCTTGTGGGCGTTCGCTGGCCTTGGCCGCTGGTTTGGTTGCTTGCGGCCTTGGTCGTGGTTGTGGTTGATCCGTGGGCCTTGATGCAAGCCGGGTTTTGGTTGAGTTTTGTCGCCGTGGGGGTGTTGTTTGCCTCGGAGCAAACGACGATGAAGCCTAACAGTACTCCTGAATATGTAGCAACGAACCCAATAGATTCGGAGACCAATGGCATAAATGGCATAAAAAATCGACTTTTGAGTTCGTTTTCACGCATGGCGAAGGAGCAAGGGGTCATCGGCTTGGCTTTGGCGCCGCTGTCACTGCTGCTGTTTGGGCAAGTCTCCGTTGTCGGTTTGCTGGCAAATTTAGTCGCGATTCCGTGGGTCACGTTTATCGTCACCCCATTGGCCATGCTGGGTGCACTGGTGCCCTTGGCCTGGGATTTGGGTGCCCTCGGCGTACAAGTCCTGCATGGCTTGCTGGTTTGGGCTTCGCAGCTGCCAGGTGGTGTTTGGCAGGTCGCGGTCGCCCCGTTGCCGGTTGCACTACTGGGCTGCGCGGGTGGGTTATGGGTTGCTCTGCCCGGGCCCTTTTGGTTGCGGGCTTTGGGTTTGCCGCTGATTTTGCCGGTTTTGATGTGGAGCGCGCCACGCCCCGATGCCGGTCAGTTCGAGGTCGTGGCGTTGGATGTGGGTCAAGGCAGCGCCGTTGTTGTGAGAACCCACGGCCATACCTTGCTCTACGACGCAGGCCCCGCCTACAGTTTGGAGGCCGATGCGGGCCAGCGGGTGGTTGTGCCGTATTTGCGAAGCTTGAACGAGTCGCCCGACCGGGTGGTGCTGTCCCACCGGGACATTGACCACACCGGCGGAGCCAACGCCGTGTTGTCCGCCTACCCCAATGCAAGCGTGTTCAGCTCACTTGAGGCCACGCACCCCTTGCTGCAATCCAGCACCGTGGCCATTCGCCACACGCGCTGCGTGGCGGGTCAGCGGTGGTCTTGGGACGGGGTCGATTTTGAGGTGCTACACCCTCAAGCGCACGCATTTGATCGCCCGAGCAAGTCGAACGCATTGAGCTGCGTGCTTCGGGTGAGCAATGGGCTGAAGACGGCCTTGCTGCCGGGCGATATCGAATCGACTGAAGAGGCGGAGTTGGTCAACACCCAACCGGGGCAGTTGCGGGCTGATGTGTTGTTGGTGCCGCACCACGGCAGCCAAACCTCGTCAACCGAGGCATTTTTGCAAGCGGTTCAACCCCGTGTGGCTCTGACCCAAGCCGGCTACCGCAATCGCTTTGGGCATCCCGCGGCCTCGGTCGTTGGTCGCTACCAACTCGCTGGCGTGCCGATGTGGGTGTCGCCCACTTGTGGTGCACAAACTTGGGCGAGTGCGAACTCACAAGTCGTTTGCGAGCGCGAACGAAACGTGCGCTACTGGCACTGGCGATGAGCGTGCAATACAAACCCTCAGGACTCACGCAAAACCGCCCCAGCCTCGTTGCAGCTCCTAGCCGTGCTTTTCGCACTGTCGTCGTCGCTGCGCCTTGCTGGGACAATTTTGCGTGAGTCCTAACCCGGTGCAAACCCCATGACCGGAGCGAGGCAAATTGTCGCGAATTGGCCCGAATGTTGCTATCCTCGTTTGAAAGGATGGCTCAGATGACCTTAGACGAAATGCACGCAAGCGCCGAAGTGGTGCGAACCCATTACAAGCCCTACTACCAATGGTTGATGGCGCAGCCCGAAGCCGTCATGCGATCGCGCATCGCTGAGGCTGAGATGATCTTTCGTCGGGTCGGCATCACCTTTGCGGTGTACGGCGCAAAAGATGAAGACGGCGCAGGCACCGAGCGCCTGATCCCGTTTGATGTGATTCCCCGTGTGATTCCGGCATCGGAGTGGGGCCAACTCGAAAAAGGCTTAGCCCAGCGCGTCACGGCGCTGAACCGGTTTATTCACGACGTCTATCACGATAAAGACATCATCAAAGCGGGCATCGTGCCCGCTGAACAGATCTTGGACAACGCGCAGTACCGCAAAGAGATGGAGGGTTTGAACGTGCCCGGCGGTGTGTACTCGCACATCTCCGGTATCGACATCGTTCGCGCACCCGACGCCGCTGGTGAGCCGGAGTACTACGTGCTGGAGGACAACCTCCGTGTGCCCAGCGGCGTGAGCTACATGCTTGAAAACCGCAAGATGATGATGCGCTTGTTCCCGGCGCTTTTTGCCGCGCAACCGGTGGCGCCAGTCGCCCACTACCCCGATTTGCTGCTAGAGACCCTTCGGGCCGTGGCCCCGCCCACCACTGCCAACCCAACGGTCGTGGTGCTGACGCCGGGCATGTACAACAGCGCTTACTTTGAGCACGCCTTTTTAGCGCAGCAAATGGGCGTGGAGCTGGTTGAAGGCCAAGACCTCTTCATGCGCGACGACTTCATCTATATGCGCACCACACGCGGCCCCAAGCGGGTTGATGTGATTTACCGCCGGGTTGACGACGACTATTTAGACCCCACCACGTTCAGGGCAGATGCCACGCTGGGATGCGCGGGCATGTTCAAGGCCTACAAGGCCGGTAACGTGACCCTTTGCAACGCAATCGGCACGGGCATTGCCGACGACAAGTCGGTCTATCCATATGTGCCTGACATGGTGCGCTTTTACTTGGGCGAAGAGCCGATTTTGAAAAACGTGCCGACGTGGATGTGCCGAAAGCCCGACGAGTTGAGCCATGTCTTGGCCAATCTCAAAGACTTGGTGGTCAAAGAAGTTCACGGCGCTGGCGGTTATGGCATGTTGGTCGGCCCCGCATCAACGGCCAAAGAGATTGAAGATTTCAGAGCCGCATTGCTGGCCAACCCCAGCAACTACATTGCCCAGCCCACATTGAGTTTGTCAACCTGCCCAACCTATGTTGAGCAAGGCTTTGCGCCTCGGCACATCGACCTGCGACCCTTTGTGCTCAGTGGCAAGCAGGTGCAAATGGTGCCCGGCGGCCTCACCCGCGTGGCGCTCAAAGAGGGTTCGCTCGTCGTGAACTCAAGCCAGGGCGGCGGCACCAAAGACACCTGGATCTTAGAAAAATAGTCACCACAGGACTGAAACCCATGCTTTCAAGAACCGCAGACCACCTCTACTGGCTTTCTCGCTACACCGAGCGCGCTGAGAACACCGCTCGCATGCTCGACGTCAACTACCAAACGGCGCTGTTGCCCCAGTCCAGTGGCGCAACCGAGGCGGGTTGGCGTGGCGTTTTGTCCATCAGCGAGCTGCTGGGCAGTTTTGATGCCAAATACGGGTCAATCAATGGCACCGATGTCATGAACTTCATGGTCAAAGACGAGAGCAACCCGTCCAGCATCGTGTCGTGCCTGCGCGGCGCCCGCGAGAACGCCCGTGCTGTTCGCGGCACGCTGACCACCGAGGTCTGGGAGACCCAAAACCAAACCTGGCTTGAGGTGCAGCGCATGCTCAAGTCTGGCGACTTGGAGCGCGACCCGGGCCAGTTTTTTGAGTGGGTCAAGTTTCGCTCGCACCTGTCGCGCGGGGTCACGGTTGGCACGATGTTGCAAGATGAGTCGTTGCATTTCATGCGTTTGGGCACCTTCTTGGAGCGTGCTGACAACACCGCGCGCTTGGTGGACACCAAGTTTCATGCCCTGCAAACCGACTTTTACGGCACAGCCAGCGAGCAAGACCTGGAGTACGATTTTTACCATTGGAGCGCGATTTTGCGCAGCGTCTCGGGTTTTGAGATCTACCGCAAGGTTTATCGCGACGTGATCAAACCCGAGCGTGTGGCCGAATTGCTGCTGTTGCGTCAAGACATGCCCCGCAGCCTGCACGCCAGCATGCACGAAGTCCTCAACAACCTCACTTTGGTGGCCAATAACCAAAGCTCAGAGACCCAGCGCCGCGCCGGCAAGTTGCTCGCTGACCTCAAATACGCCCGAATCGATGAGATCTTGGCCTCGGGTTTGCACATGTATCTCACCCAGTTTCTTGACCGCGTCAACGAGCTGGGTGGTGCGATCAGCCGGGACTTCTTGGTGCCGATGCAAGCGTGATGGGAATGCGCTCGTGAGCTATGTCGTCACCTCAATCGAGGAAAGGGTCGATCAAGCCCTTGCCATGAACGCCGTGCAAGAGGCGCATCAACTTGCGTCCAGCGGCGTGGCGCAGCAAGCCAGCCATTGGGCTGCGCATCATCGGCTGGGCTTGGTGCTGGCGCGGCTGAATCGCTTGCACGAGGCCTTTGGCAGCTTCAACGAGGCGCTCAAGCTCAACCCGTTGTCAAGCGAGGTTCGCATCGCGCTGGCTAACGCGTACTTGGCCATGAACGACGGCTGGACTGCAGCCGCGTGGGTCAGCGACGCATGCCGCGTGCAGCCCAACAACGCCGCGCAGTGGCTGCAACTCGCGCAGTTGCTCGGCGCTCAAAAACGGGTGTCTGAAATTGAACCCGCGATTCGATCGGCGCTGGGTGCCTGCCCTGACAGCATCGAGCTCCTGGCTGCCTTGTCCGAGTTCTACATCAACCAAAAGCGGCATCACGACGCTTTGGTGGTGCTCGAACGCTTGGAGCTGGTTCGCCCGGGCAATGCCCGAACGGCATTGCACAAAGGTTTTGCGTTTGAGCACACCTTTCAACTGAAAGAGTCGATCGCGTGGTACCGAAAAGCCTTGGAGCGCGAGCCCAACTTCTTTGAAGCCGAGGTCGATTTGGCTGGCGTGCTGTGGCGCATGGGCGACTTCGCGGGTACGCTCAAACACGCCAAACGAGCGCACGAGTTGCAACCCGATCACCCGTTCGCCTTGCGAATTTTGGGCACAGCCTACTTGCACTACAACCAGTTTGACCAAGCTGAGGCCTTGATTCGACAGGCTTTGGTTGTGCAGCCCAAGTTTCCGGTTGCGACGATTGATTTGTCTTTGCTTTTGCTTTTAGCTGGCAAATTTGAAGATGGGTGGGCGACCTACCAATTGCGTTGGAACGATACCGATCGCATGGTTAGGCCCTCGTTTTTTAGGCCCGACCTGGAGTGGCAGGGGCCAGAGCGACAAAGCGTCAATGGCAAACGCGTGCTCATTTACGCCGAGCAGGGCTTGGGCGATGTGATCAATTTCATTCGCTACGCGCAGGTGCTGCAAGCTGACGGCGCAACCGTGTACGCCGTGGTGCAACCCGATTTGATCCCGATTGTCGAGACCATGCCCGGCGTCATTTGCCTCAAGCCCAACGTGAACCTGGAGGCGGACTATCACGTCGCCTTGCTTGAGCTGCCACTGCACTACAAGAGTGATCCGGTGCGCGAGCCGGATCTCATCCCGCGAGCCGTGCCGTATTTGCATGCGCCCAGCTCAAAAGTCGATCACTGGCGCGCCCGGCTTGCGCCATGGGCGGGTCAATTCAAGATCGGCATCACCTGGTCAGGGCACCACATCCATGCCAACCACCACAACCGCTGCATGCCGCTGAGCCACTTTTTGCCACTGATGGCCATCGACGGCGTTCAATGTTTTAGCCTGCAAAAGTCGGGCGGCGGTGACTACACCGATTGTCAGGTCACGCCTGAGCAGCTGGTTGATTTCACGGCTGACTTCACCGACTTCACCGACACCGCCGCCATGGTCGAGCAGCTTGACCTACTGGTCTGCATCGACAGCGCCGTGGTGCATTTGGCCGGCGCCTTGGGCAAACCGGTTTGGGTGCCCTTGCCGCCCAACCCCGATTGGCGTTGGTTAACCGAGCGCGACGACAGCCCGTGGTATCCAACCATGCGGCTATTTCGGCGAGGGCACGATGAGGCGAAGCTGGAGCAAATGGCGCGCTTAATCGAAGCGGTCAGGCAACGAGTCGATGCGCTAACCTAAGCTCAAGTGCTATGCCCAATCAAAACTTCGATCTCACCGGCGAATTCATCACCCTCGACTCACTCCTCAAGGCCGTCGGAATTGCGCCCAGCGGCGGCGCGGCCAAGGCCATGATTGCCAGCGGTGCGGTCAAGGTTGATGGCGACACCGAGCTGCGCAAGACCTGCAAAATTCGCGCGGGCCAGACGGTGACCATGCCGGGTACTGACTTGCGCATCGCGGTGCGCGGCAACGCCTCGTCGATTGGGCTCTAGTGGTCGATTTCGGCGAAATATTGGGTGTTTTTGGCACTTGGTCGCCGAATCTATTGGGCTTGTTGCTATATTTTATATAGCAATTTAGGCCATCAACTGGCAGCCAAAACCGCGTCCAGGCGAACGCCAATGCGCTGAGACAGCTCGCTCATGGCCTGCACCTCGCTGTCGTTCAGTGATGACATCATGGTCGCAACGATGTCGGCTTGAATACTCAGGCTGGTTTGCACCAAGGCCAGCCCGGCCGTGCTCAAGGTCAGGCGTTTGATGCGCCCGTCTTTCGCGTCGGACTCGCGGGCGAGCAGGCCTTGCGCCTCCATTTTTGACAGCGACATGCTCATGCCGCTTTTGGCCACAAAGCAAACTTTTGCCAGTGCCTGCTGCGTGAGGCCGGGTGTGTGGAACACGTGGGCCAAGATTTCATGCTCGGCCACGCGCAAGCCGATGGTGGCCAGACGCGCCGAGAGGATGTGCTCGCACAGGTTGTAGGCCCGGGCCACGTTGACCCATGCTCGGGTTTCAGTGGCTTTTTTGAGTGCTGCAGGGGATTGAGTCGTCATGGGGTGCTTGAAGGTAGTTCAACATTGAACTACAATGTTCACTGTTGAACTAGATTGTAAGTCATTTGGGGTTTCGCTTTGCGGGCTCCAAAGCCCTAAAACACCCCGGAGCTGCACATGATTGTTGGTCAAAAATATGTCTCAAGCGAGATCGACTCGGTCTACGACGCAATCGTCATTGGCTCGGGTTTGGGGGGCTTGACCACCGCTGCGTTGATGGCCAAAGCCGGAAAAAAGGTGCTGGTGCTCGAGCGCCACTACACCGCAGGCGGGTTCACCCACTCGTTCAAGCGTCGCGGGTATGAGTGGGACGTCGGCGTGCACTATGTTGGCGAGGTTCACAACCCCAACTCGACTTTGCGTCGGGTGTTTGACGTCATCACCGACGGCAACTTGCAGTGGGCCAAAATGGATGCGGTCTACGACAAGATCATCATCCAAGGCGAGCAGTTCAATTTTGTGGCCGGTGCAGCCAATTTTCGCGAAGAGTTGCTCAGGTCGTTTCCGACTGCGGGTCGGCAAATTGACGCGTATTTGCACCACATTCGCGCGGCGACCTTGAGTTTGCCGGCGCATTTTGGCCCCAGGTTTTTACCTGGTGCTTTGCAGCCAACCGTGGGCTCCATGGTGGGGCGCTTGAGCAACAAGTACTTTCACCGCACCACCAAGGCCGTCATGGCCGAGTTCATCACCGACCCCAAACTCGCCAGCGTGTTGACTGGGCAATGGGGCGACTACGGCTTGCCGCCGGGGCAGTCCAGCTTTGCCATGCATGCGGTCGTGGCGCAGCACTACTTAGCGGGAGGCAACTTCCCCATTGGCGGTGCGTCTCAAATCGCTCGGCACATTGAGCCCGTGATTCAACGCGCCGGTGGCGCCGTGGTCGTCAACGCCGAAGTCGAGCAAATTTTGGTGGAGCAACATGGATCTGGCGATCGCGCCATCGGCGTGCGCATGGCCAACGGCGACGAGATTTTGTGCCAGCAAGTCGTCAGCGCTGCGGGCTTGTACAACACCTACGGCAAGCTGATGCCTGAATCTGTCGGCGCGCGCCACCGATTCAGCGACAAAATGACCGCGTTCAAACCGTCGGTTGCCCACTTGGGTTTGTATGTCGGCTTGAAAGGCAGTGCTGCCGATCTCAAGCTCGAACAAGCCAACATGTGGATCTACCGCGATGCCGATCACGATGCCAGTTTGAGCCGCTTTTTGGCCAAGCCCAGCATGGACTTTCCGCTCAACTACATCTCGTTTCCGTCGTCCAAAGACCCGGCCTGGGACGAGCACTACCCCGGCAAGTCAACCATTGACGTGATCTCGCTTGCGCCCTACGAGTGGTTTGGCCAATGGGCCAACAAGCCCTGGAAAAGCCGTGGCGCCGACTACGACGCGTTCAAAGCCAAGCTGTCTGAAAAGTTGCTGAGCGATGTGTACAAGCACGTGCCTTCTGCGCGCGGCAAAGTTGACTACTTTGAGCTGTCAACGCCCTTGTCAACCCAACACTTCAACAACTACGGCAAGGGCCAGCTCTACGGCATGGACCACACGCCCGAGCGGTTTGCGCAAAGCTGGGTCAAGCCACGCACGCCGATCAAGGGCTTGTTTTTGACGGGACAAGATATTTTGTTTTGCGGCGTGGCATCGGCCATGATGTCAGGCGTGATGACGGCCACCAGCGCACTGGGCGCGGCCGCCACCAAACTCATGCCCGAGCTGGTGACGCCCAAGGCCCGCTGGATGACGAAGCTTGTCGATCAACTGCCGATTGTGGGCAGCAGCGCAAGCGCTGCCCGCGCCCATGATGTCAAACTGGCCGATCCCGACCCGGTGCAACGCCCATTTGTGGCTCGGTGCGTAGAGGTGGTTGACGTCACCGCCGATGTGAAAGCGCTGCGATTCGTTGACGCGTCAGGCCAGGTCTTGCAGTACAAACCCGGCCAGTTCGTCACACTTGCACTCGACATGGGCGGTAAATCGGTTTTTCGCTCGTACACCCTGTCGTCTACGCCCACCCAAACCGGGTATTTTGAGGTCACCGTCAAGCGGGTTGACGGCGGCTTGGTGTCGAACGGGTTGTGTGACCAAGTCGCTGTCGGCACCACACTCAACATGACTGGCCCACACGGCAAATTCAGCTGCGCGCCCAAGCCGCGCAAGCCATTGCTGATGTTGTCAGCAGGCAGCGGTGTCACGCCCATGTTGTCGATGTCGCGCTGGATTCGAGACCGTGCGTTGGATACCGACGTCATCTACTTTCATTGCGCCCGCACCCAAGCCGATGTCATGTTTGCACAAGAAGTCAGCCAAATGGCCAGCGGCAACCCCCGTTTCGTGCAGCACATCAGCCTCACCCGCGCATCAAAATCGCGCCGTGGTCTCAGCGGCTATCTTGACGCAAAAATGCTCAAAAAAATCGCCCCTGACTTCGCCCAACGCGAAGTCTACGTCTGCGGCCCCACAGGCTTCATGGAGGGCACCAAGGCCATGTTCGAGGGCTTGATTGAGGCGTCAGGTTTCAACATGCGCCACTATCACGAAGAGAGTTTTGCCACGGCTGGCGCTGTGAAGGCAAGCGGCGGAACCATCTTCTTCGCCAAGTCAGGCGTCAAAGCCAGCTGCAGCGGCGAACAAAGCATCTTGGACATTGCGACCCAAGCAGGCGTGAAAATCGCTAACGCATGCCGCACCGGCGACTGCGGCGAATGCAAAGTGCGCAAAATCTCAGGCGACACCCCAATGGCCAACACCGACGGCTTAGCCGCCCACGAGATCGAAGACGGCGACGTGCTCACCTGTGTGGGGTACGTCTGCGGTGATGTCGTGATTACTGCCTGAACCAGCGCATCAACAAAAACATAGCAACAAACCCAATGAATCCGGTGACCAGAGGTTGATTTGTCATTAAAATTTGCCAAGTTCAGCGGTTTGACCTGTTTCGAGCCAGTTTGAAGTCTTTTAGCCGCCGAAGCCAAAATCATCGCCTTGCTGAACCGGTCATCCTCCCGCCAGCGCGCAACCGTTCGCCGTCGCTGCAATCGCGTGCAATCCGACACAGCAAGCGGTCAAAAGGGCGCAGCCCATAGCCACATCGACCTCACCGCCGCCCTGATCGATCAGCTTGACTTGAAGATCGCCATCGAGAGCGCCCTTAGCCGCCCAACCCAGATTGGCGCTGGCTGACAGAGCGCAAAGACCGCCCCTGGTATTCCAGCATGCGGCCTTTTAGGCACGATCTCGAAGAACCCCGCAGTGCGCAGATGGGCGGCATCAATGAGCCGGGGCAGAGCAACTGCGTCAAAATAGATAGCAACAAAGTGAATAAACACCGTGACCAGAGCCCCAAATCATCCAAAAACAGGTTCCAAACACCGTTTTGAGCTCGCCAGCGAATTCATCACCCTCGACTCACGCCTCAAAGCAGTCGGCATCGCCCCAAGCGGCGCAGCCAAAGCCATGGTGGCTGGCGGCGAAGTGCAAGTCAACGGCGCCACAGAGCTGCGCAAAACCTGCAAGATCAGGGTAGGGCAGATGGTATACGTGCGCGGACACGCAGGCGCTGTTGAGGTGCGAGCGGCCGTGGGCGCAATGCCTGAATGAGCGACGCCTGACCTCGGCGACGTGCAGCAGCTATTCGCGCCCTTCGTAGGCAGCATTGATGAATGGTTTGGCCGCCTCGAGATCTGTCATGTTGTTGATGGGGACCTGTAGATTGCCGGTTCCCCAGTGACCAATGTGGGTCACATCACGAGCGTTTGGGAGCGCAGCCAACGCGAGAGAAGGATTCACGTGCAGGTTGAGCAGCAGGGTGTCCTTCTTGTGCAAAACCACTGTGGCAAAGTTCTTAAGGCGCTTGAATGCAGCGTATAGCCGCAAGTCCTTTCGCTGTACATCGTCACCGAGCGACAGTGTGTAGTCTGTCAGTGCGGTGAGTAGGAGCTGTGTTGGCTCGGATAAGGTCACGAGCAGTTCTGCAAAAGATCTGTCCGGGCCGGTAGACCTGCCAGCGGCCGCGATGGCTGGCGTGTTCATCGGTGCGGTTAGCTGGGTGCTTGCGGCCTTGTCGGGTTTGCTTGGGGTTGTTTTGGCTGTCGCGTCACCACCGGCATTCGCCGACTCGAGTAGCAACAAGTCTTCGCCGAACCGTCGGTAGCGAATCAGCTCAATGTTGCGACCGATCTGTTGTACCGCGTGCCCGTCGTACTTCGTAAAGTCCGCCGCGATACACACGACACGCGGCACTGACCAGTCAATTGCATCCGCGGCTGAAGAACCAAGCTTATCCATCACCAGCAGCTTGAACTCAGCTTTGTGGTCCATCAGCCAATTCAAGTAAAAGAGTCCTTGGTTGATGACGTTTTCGCCCATTGAACGCTTATATTCTAAAATAACCGGACAACTGTTTTCATCCAGTCCAAGAGAATCTATGCGACCTCCATGAGTTTTGCCAGTGGAATACTCACTGGCAATAAATCGAATTCTGAGCAATGGTAGTAGGTTGGCCTCGATCACCGTTTGCAAAGGGCGTTCCAGATCTACGGAATTACCTTGTAGTTCAGTTGCTTGTCCAGCAGTTATGCGAAAAAGTTGGATGTCACTCATTGGTTAAAATACTTTCCCATGATTAATTGTCTCGACGAAAACTTTACTCTACTTCCTGCAAGTAAGACTTTTTCGGAAACCATCGAATCAAGTCAAATTTCTATTTTTGCAATATTTGCGTTTGGATGGACTGTTTCTTGCGAAACAGACTGATTTAAATTTTCAACCAACCAATCCGTGGCGCAGTTATAAAATCTGATCTTCTACCTGAATCCGTGACCCAGCCCCTCATTTCTCCCATTTTCCCTATTGAAATCAATGACTTAGCCTCCAGGTGAAGATCACCTTGCGGGTGAGAACACACATGACCGATTTCTTGATCAAACGACTGCCCTATTCACTGACCTCCAACGCTGGAATGGCGCTTGTTGGGCAGTACGTCAAACGCCTTG
>JANOPN010000006.1:0-1559 GCA_031421855.1 Comamonadaceae bacterium | reverse complement strand
GCGACTTCTCACCGTGAAACGGGCACAAACCCATCCAATTAGCCCCCGCTTTTTTCAGCTGAACGTGCCGACCCACCACCTCGACGACATCGGCGCGGGCTATGAGTTCTTGAACAAAACTAGACGGAATGGCCATGGAATCAAAACAATCAACAATAGGACTTACGCAAAATTGTCCCAGCAAGGCGCAGCGACGAAGACAGTGCGAATAGCACGGCTTGGCGCTGCAACGCGGCTGGGGCGGTTTTGCGAAAGTCCTAAACAAGTCCAAGCGGCGGCGCGGCGAGGAAGAGGCGAGATTGTGCACGGCAACGCGGGCGCTCGACTTCTGCGGCTAATCTAATTAGGACTGACGCAAAATTGCCCCAGCAAGGCGCAGCGACGACGACAGTGCGAATAGCACGGCTAGGCGCTGCAACGCGGTTGGGGCGGTTTTGCGTAAGTCCTGCTGATGTCGGCTCGTATCGGTTGACGCGAGTCCCAGGTAATAAATCGATAGCAAACAACTCAATGAATTCGGTGACCAAGGCCGAAAACCCATGCAAAATCAATCACTTACAAAGAGATGCGAGCGGTCAACTGCTGTTTCTGGGTTCAAGGCGTCATTTGACCAACAACACCGGCACGTCGCTGCTTGATATCACGCGCTGAGCGACTGAGCCCATCAGCATGCGACCGATTGACGCGCGGCCGTGGGTGCCCATGACGATGAGGTGCACGCGCTCGGTTTTGGAAGCTTTGGCGATTTCGATGGCTGGATTGCCGACGATCCAGTTGGCGTTGTAGCTGATGGCATGGTGATCGAGGAATTTGCGGATCGGGCTGAGTACTTTCTCCGCCTCTTCGCGCTGGTGCGCTTCGATCGCTGTTTTTCCGATGGCTGATCGCACGCGCGGCGTCATTTGCATTTGCACATTCAAGATGTGAAGCTCGTTTGGGGCACCCGCCAGACTGGGTTCGTTGACCAAGAACGCCAAGGCCTTTTTGGTGAATTTGCTGCCGTCAACCGCGACGAGGATTTTCATGGCGATTACCTCAACACCAAGACGGGCAAGCTTGAATGCGTCAAGGTGTCCAAGGTTTCGCTGCCGAGCAACAGGCGCTCGATGCCTTTGCGGCCGTGAGACGCCATGACGATCAAGTCACATTCGTGCTTTTTTGCGGCGCTGATGATGCCTTGGGCGGCGTTTCCAGTCACCACGACGGTGGTTGCGGTCACGCCTTGGGCCACGGCTTTTGATTTGACCGCCTCGACTCGCTCGTGTGCATGGGCGCGCCACTGAGATTCGATGCGGTTGGTCTCTCCCGAGGTCATGGCGAATGAGCCATCAAAGTAGGCACTTGGGTAGGGCGGGACCACCGACACGGCGAAGACTTCTGCACCCAGGCTTGCCGCTAAAGCCACGCCGCTGGAGACGGCTTTGTCAGACAACTCGCTGCCATCGGTGGCAATCAAAATGCGCTTGTACATGCTGAAACTCCTTGAAAGTGAGGTCTCTAGCGTACGAAGTTAAGCCGTGATTGGCATTGATCCACATCAATGAAGTCAGCGGTTTGTG
>JANOPN010000005.1:0-30098 GCA_031421855.1 Comamonadaceae bacterium | reverse complement strand
TAAGCCTGAGGCCACAACGCGCCAAGGTCGCCATCGCTCGAGATCGGGGTGTTCGCATGCATGCACACGATTTTGCCGCACATCGGTAAAAAGTACACCCATTGAGCGCAGCAACGGGTTTTACATCAGTCCTAAGTCAATCAAAACCACCAGATTAGATGCATCAACGCGATGATGCATCACACGACAGCGTTGACGGGGACACCCCCCGCAGCACGACCCTTTAGATTTGGGACCCGATTCTGGCTTTCCGCAGATTTCGCAGGAACAGTTCAACGCAGAGGCGCTGAGGCCGCAGAGGGCTGAGCAGAGGGTTTTCGAGTGATTTCGATGGTTTTTTATGCCTCTGGTCACCGGATTCGTTGGGTTTATCGCTATGAATTTTGGTGGCAATTGCAACACCGATTTTCTGAGAATCAGGTAGCAAGTTGACGTTTCACGTGAGAGGCGGCACCCGGCCACCGTGCGGCTGTGTGGCTGATGCCGGTTGTTTGGTGGGGGCAGTTCAACGCAGAGGCGCTGAGGACGCAGAGAGCCCTGAAGAGGGTTTTTTGGGCTTTCAGTGCTTTATCGGCACTTGGTCACCGGATCCGTTGGGTTTGTTGATATTTATTGTTGATGGGTCCAGAGTCATGCCCGCACCAATCTATCGACGAAGAACCGGGCTGCGCATTCGCTACCCTTTAAATTTTAGACCCCAAATTCCCTGCAAGTTCAACAATTTAGGCTTTGGATATTGTTCAGACGACGCGTTCTAACAAATGAAATTGAACCGAATGACTCGCAAAACGATTGAACGACCTCATGGAGATCAATCCAACACAGTCTGTCTCGTACAGTCACCCGCAAAACCCTATTTTTCGTATTCACCTGTCACAGCGCTGGCCCTCATACAAAATTACTTGCCCGGGCGGATCTTAAACCGCAACGCAGGCTTCTCAATCGCGTACCAGCTCAGCAAACACGTTGGAATGAGCAGAAGCGGAAGCCAAATCAGCATGCTTTGAGTTGTTGTCGCAATGTTGTTTCTGATTAAATAGATGATAATGGGCATGTGAAAAATATAAATGCCATAACTGATGTCTGAAAATCGGAATGGAACGCTCCGAAAACCAGCAATACCCACTAAAACCACAGCAAAAGATTGAAAAGTGACGGGACTGACATCGACTAAACGATGAATGAATAGAATTTCTGTTTTGAACATAACCAATGCCAAAATCAACCATGGAACGGTTGGATGCACTTTCAACAAATCAGTTCAATACAGGTAAGCGAGGTTTCCAATAAAAAACGCCGGCATTAATTGCACTATGATTTGTGTATGGCTGCTGAATTTCAACGCCCAATCGACAATGAGAAGTGATGAAAAAAATAAAATCCAGATTGCGATTTTGCGCATGTAAGCGCCGATGCCCCAAAGTACAATCAATACAAAATACGCCAACTCCTCCCACACCAGTGACCAAAGAGGTGAGTTAGAAATATCTCCGCGTGAAATTAATCCACCTGTTAGCCAAATTATGAAAGAATCCCAAGCAACTTGCCAATTAAACAGGACAAAACACAATAATATAGACACTGCCAATGCTGGCAATAGGCGAAGCGCTCGCTTTCTCATGAAAAGGGTGACACTGCCCGACTCCTCGTAGCTCTTTAGAACCAAGAAGCCGCTAATTGCAAGGAAAGCAGGTACAGCCATGATGTACCCGGCCCAGTTAAACTTGGTGTCTGTGTAGGCCCAGCCATGTACGAACGCAACCTGAACGGCCAATAAAAGCCGCAAAACATCGAAATTGGGGTATCTCACTAATTTCCTTTGAAGACAGATTAAGCGATGTTGCGCCAACCAATTGGCGGAAAAAAGTCAACACATCAGAGTGTCCGCAATGTCATTAAGTTAAGCCTCTCACCGGTAGTTCTTCCTCGGCCGTTGAGCGCCACCAATCTTGTGATTTCGAGGGAATGATCGCCCTGGTCGCCGTCGCTCCAGTGTTCGCGCAAGCGCATCGACCACAGCATCGATCATGTCGCTCAGCTCTTGAGGAATCCCCCGCAGCCAACACACGATCACTCGGCTTGCGTGTTTGAGCGCGTAGGCGTGATTGATTTGGCAACCGGCTTTGTGCGATTCATCCAGTTGCTCGCTCGCCTCGCTGCACATCGCCTGAGTGATATTGCACATCAGCGCCTTGGCGTGTATCTCTTGCTCAATCGACTGCGGCAACTCCCCGCTGAAACCCTCTAAATTTAGGCGATGTTTCAGGGTTTTGAAGGCCTCCTCCACGCCCCATCGGCTGCGATACAGGGGGCCAAACATGTGGTTTGGGAAGCGCTCGGTATCCAACAGCGACGTGATCAACACCTCCAAGCGTCCATTGGGCAACACCACCTTGACCAAGCGCAGGCGCGTCAGCGGCGCTGCCACCAAGCCCATGGCCGCCAGCTTGTTGCGCGACTTTGTGTCAACCGCGCGTTCAACGATGGTATCGCTTTGTGTTGATTTGACAAATTGATCGACTTGAGGCCAAGAGCAACCCTCGACCCGTGCGCAAAACGCCACCGCCTTGGCCTGCAACCCCGCAAAGAGCCACCAAGCTGGGTAGCCTCGATCGAGCACCAACACATCGTCCGACTGAATCATCCCCAGCGACTGCATCAGCAACTCACGCTCACCCAAGTCGTAGCGCCCCACAGTGATGTCCAACACCTGTCGGGTTGCTGTGGCAAACAGCGCCACACAGCGCGCCATCACCACCGAGCCGTCTCCCATCGGCCCCCAGCCATAGGCATTGATGTTCTCGATCCAGCGCGGCAAGCGAACACAAGTGCCATCAACGGCAACCACTCGAAGTCCGCACCAGCGCTCAAAGGGCGCTTGCGCATGCCAACGCTCGACCCAAAATCGATTCAGCGCCTGAAAGGCAGAAGACTTGAGCTTTTGACGGGCTTGACAAAAAGCGCTCTTGGTGACCTCGCGCACAAAGCCCGAGTGTCGGTGCAATTCAATGAAAAAGGCATCCAGCGCACCTTGTAGCGCGACACCGCCGCACAGCTGGAGTAAGAAACCGACGAGGACAGGCAGGGGAAGACTGCGCTTGCGACTGAAGTCAGAAGGCTTGTCGCGATGGGTTTCAAGAAAGGTCTGCCCGCCCAGGGTGCGAGCGAGTTCCGCCAGTATGAGACTGGCCCGAGTTCCGCATAGCGTTGGACATTTTGTTGTTTAGAATCAGTAGGTTACGTGACTTATTGTACCACGCAACGGCTTAACTTAATGACATTGATCTCCAAGGGGGCGTTGGTTCATGAAGATGATGGCCCGGCATTTGGTCCAGCGTTCATTGACGCTTACCAAATTGAGTCGCGTCAGGCAGTTTTTGGCAGAGTGGTCCTGAGCAATCAAGCAGTGGACTGCATTCGCAGTTCAAGCACACTGCCCTTTGCCTCGATAGCGAGGGGCTTTGATGGCGAAAATGAAATCAGCATTGCCAGCGTCATTCAAGAACACCATTCCAGCTCGCTTGCGAAAGAAAGTAGGGTTCCAGCGCTAAGCCAAGCGCTTCGGAACTTAGAGAAATTACGTGATGAAATCCATGATTCAGAGCGTGACCTGGTGGCGGGAAAGTACAACTATGTGATTTCCAAGCTTCGGACCGGTATTGAGGAAGCTGAAAATGAAATCACAAAAATCGCATAACACCATCATCGCTGCAAGACAACTCTACCGATTCCAGCCAATTCCCAAAGCTTGCAATGATCGTCTGAGCTCGCTGAAAGACGGCGAAGTGTGGTTTTCCGATCCAGCAAAATTTAACGACTTGTTGGATATGAAGCCAAACATCAGAAATTTAGTGTTGGATCGCTGGTGCGATGAGCCTCAATTTACGACAGCAAGGCGCTGCGCCTTGGCCTGCCTGTTGGCAAACCCGGCAATGTACCAAGGCGCACTTCTGATAGATCCGGCTTTGTTACGGGTGTTTCAGGATTGGGTGGCAGATCGCTGTGATGAGGAGTGGAACTGGGACCAACGCCTGAGCGCTGCCATCGAAACGCGAATTGCGCAGTTTGGCGTGGTTTGCCTGACGCCACAGTGGGACAGCCGCCTCATGTGGGCTCACTACGCCAACGACGGGCAAGGTTTTTGCATTGAATATGAAGTTGACTGGGGTAAGCAGCAACCAAATTTTCGCTATGTGCCAGTGGTGTACGCGTCTGAAACCCCATCGTTTTGCATCTCTGAGGCGATGTTTACACCCCATCAATTTCTACAGCGTGTGATGGCGAGCAAGCACTCAGATTGGGCCTACGAGCAGGAAGTGCGTTTGGTTTGTCTCAACGCCAAAGGGCAGTACGTCAAGGTCGATCCGGAGTTTGTTCGAATCACCGCATTGATTGCGGGATACGCGATGCCGTGTGGAATGCAATCGAAGCTACAACAGGTTGCGAACCACTTGCGTGTTGAATCAAAGCGGATGGTTCCTCGGAGCAACGGGCAATTTGACATGGAATCAATGACATGGCAAGCCACTGGGTCGAATCGCTAGGTGTCGCGCCACGAATGGCTTTCAAGTAGGAGCATGTGCCCTCAGCGACATTTCACTTGACCAAAGGAGTTGCCAAAGAGTTGAAGGGCAAAGCTGCGTACACGAAAACTCGTGGCTTGAACCCGGTGCGCTACGCCGAAATGGTGCGCGAGTATTTGAAAGATCATCAAAAAATCAGAAATGCCGAACTGCGGGAACTGCTTGGTTTGGGTGATTCGCCTTCGGCACAGGTAGAGGCTTCGCGCTACCTGAAAAAATGGAGTCAACCGGATGGATTTCTGGACAAGGTGAGTCAGGGTGCTGTTCATTACATCCATCGAAAAGCCACTTAGCAATTGCTTAGCAAGTGCTGCAACAAGTCTGAAATTTGTAAAAATTCTTTCAAAAACAATGACTTAGAGGAGATTAACAACATCACACCAGATGAATCTTACGCCCACTTGCACGTTGAGTTTGATGGCCTTTGCGCAGATTTCACAAGGACTACAGGCCCATTTGATGTATGGCCCTGCTGCCCGCCCCTGGCTTGGCGGTAAGCGGCAGGTCTGTGCAAACCTTCTTTCATGCTTGCGTCTTTTATTAAAGATTGCTTTAATGTGACCGACTTTCGTTAAAGATTCTTTTCACACCATGCGCAGCACCGGCACTTACGCTATTTCTACCACCTTGGGCGAATCCGTTCGGGCGTTTGTGCCCGACGCGCTGCCCCCGGCCAAGCCCGCACTGGCTCCTGAATGCTTCGTGGATGCCAACCGGGCGGCGGAGTTGGCGCTGGCCCGCCTGTCAGGGGTGGCAGGATTGGTGCCATCGGTGGATTGGCTGCTGTACAGCGCGGTCCGCAAGGAAGCGCTGCTGACCTCACAAATAGAAGGCACTCAGGCCACGCTGGTCGATTTGTTCGACGAGGAGGCAGGCTTTGCCGTGAGCAATACCGACGATGTGGAAGAGGTGACCAACTATTTGCGCGCCTTTCGACTGGTGCAAAGCCACTTGCGCGACCCGGCTGGCTTGGCGTTGAGCGTGCGCCTGTTGTGCGATGCGCACCGTCTGCTGATGGATGGCGCGCGGGGCAATGGCAAGCAGCCTGGCGAATTGCGCCGTTCGCAAAACTGGATCGGTGGCACGCGCCCTGGCAATGCGGTGTTTGTGCCGCCACCGCCTGAACGGGTGCCTGCCTTACTGGCGGACCTGGAGCGTTTCATTCACGATGCGGCACAGCCGCTGCCACCGCTGGTAAAGACGGCGTTGATTCACCTGCAGTTTGAGACCATTCACCCGTTTCTGGATGGCAATGGTCGCATTGGCCGCCTGCTGATTGCCGCGTTGATAGAGCACTGGGGCATGTTGCCCGAGCCGGTCATGTACCTCAGCGGCTACTTGAAGCAGCACCAGGCTGAGTATTACCGCTGTCTGTCCCACGTGCGCACCGAGGGCGATTGGGAGGGCTGGGTGGCATTTTTCCTGGAAGGTGTGGTCGTGGCCGCGCAGAATGCCGAGCGCGGCATTGTGTCCATTGCGACCCTGCTGGCGGCTGACCGCCGCAAGCTGCTTGCATCTCCCAAGGCTGGGCCCACGAGCTACCGCCTGTTTGAGATGCTGCCTACAATGCCGCGCTTTAATATTGACCAAGTGCGCCAAAAGCTGGGAACCACTTTCCCCACGGCGAATGCGGCGGTCAAATTGCTGGTGGATTTGGGCTTCCTGGCGGAACTGACTGGACAAAGGAAAAACCGCACCTACAGTTACCAAGCTTACATCGCGCTGCTGTCAGATTAAAAAGCCTGGGAGGGCACGCCATGACCGAAGACCAACTAGAACAAGAAGCGCTGGGCTGGCTGCAAGACGTGGGCTATACCCACCGCTATGGACCCGACATCGCTCATGATGGACCCAAGCCTGAGCGAGCCAATTACCGCCAAGTGGTGTTGCCATTTCGACTGCGAGAGGCCATCAATCGGCTGAACCCTGACATTCCCCTCGCCGCGCGCGAGGATGCGATGAAGCAAGTGCTTGACCTTGGCATGCCGGCATTGTTGTCCGCCAATCAGCATTTCCACCGCATGCTGATCACAGGCGTTCCAGTTCAGTACCAATTGGCAGGTGAAACACGGGGTGACTTTGTGCGCCTGATTGACTGGGCGCAGGCAGACCGCAACGAGTGGCTGGCAGTTAACCAGTTTTCGATCCGTGGCCCGCATCACACGCGCAGACCCGACATCATTTTGTTTGTCAACGGCCTGCCTTTGGTGCTGATTGAGCTCAAGAACCCGGCCGACCTGAATGCCGACGTGGGACGAGCGTACGACCAGATTCAGACCTACAAGGCGCAAATTCCCGACGTTTTTCAATACAACGAGCTGCTGGTGATATCGGACGGCACTGAGGCATTGCTGGGTTCGTTGTCTGCCAACGCAGAGCGCTTCATGGCTTGGCGCACGATTGATGGCGTCACGCTCGACCCCTTGGGCGAGTTCAATGAACTCCAAACGCTGGTGCGCGGCGTACTGGCTCCTAAGTACCTGCTGGACTATCTGCGCTACTTTGTGCTGTTTGAAGACGATGCCGTTTTGGTCAAAAAGATCGCGGGCTACCACCAGTTTCACGCCGTGCGGACCGCCATCGTGCAAGTGATTGAAGCATCTCGACCCGGTGGAAACCAAAAAGGCGGCGTGGTCTGGCATACGCAGGGCAGCGGCAAAAGCATCACCATGACGTGCTTTGCCGCGCGGGTGATGCAAGAGCCTGCCATGGCAAATCCCACCATTGTGGTGATCACGGACCGCAACGATTTGAGTGGGCAATTGTTTGGCGTGTTCAGCTTGGCACAAGACCTGTTGCGCGAACAGCCGGTGCAGGTCAGCACCCGGCAGGATTTACGGGCAAAGCTGTCCAACCGGCCATCAGGCGGCATTGTGTTTGCCACCATCCAGAAGTTCATGCCCGGTGAAGATGAAGACACGTTTCCGGTGCTGTCAGACCGCCACAACATTGTGGTGATTGCGGACGAAGCCCACCGCACCCAATATGGATTCGAGGCCAAGCTCAAGATACGCAAGACGACTCCGAGGGCGATTGCCACGGGCGATGGACTTGAGAATCCGCACAAGGTTGAGTTTGCTCCACCGCAATACACCGAGCGGTATGAGGTCGGATACGCCCAGCATTTGCGCGATGCATTGCCCAACGCCACCTTTGTCGCCTTCACTGGCACACCCGTCAGCAGTGAAGACCGTGACACCCGCGCGGTGTTTGGTGACTACATCCACGTCTATGACATGCAACAGGCGAAAGAAGATGGCGCAACGGTTGCCATTTACTACGAGTCTCGCCTTGCCAAACTCAGTCTGAGTGCGGCGGACATGGCGGCAATTGACGTTGAAGTAGACGAACTGGCGGAAGACGAAGAGGAAAGCACCCAGTCACAACTCAAAAGTCGATGGGCTGCACTGGAAAAAGTCGTTGGTGCGCAACCCCGCGTGGTCAGTGTGGCCGCCGATCTGGTCGCGCACTTTGAAGAACGCAACAAGGCGCAGTCCGGCAAAGCCATGGTGGTTGCCATGAGCCGCGAGATTTGCGTCCACCTGTACAACGAAATCATCAAATTGCGCCCGGATTGGCACAGTGCAGACCCTGAACTTGGGGCCATCAAAATCATCATGACTGGCTCCGCCAGCGACAAAGCATTGCTTCGGCCCCATATTTACAGTTCGCAGACCAAGAAGCGACTGGAGAAACGCTTCAAAGACCCGGTTGATCCTTTGCGTTTGGTGATCGTGCGCGACATGTGGCTCACTGGCTTTGACGCGCCATGTGTTCACACGCTCTATGTGGACAAGCCGATGAAAGGCCACAACCTGATGCAAGCCATTGCGCGTGTTAATCGCGTATTCAAAGACAAGCAAGGCGGCTTGGTGGTGGACTACATCGGCATTGGCAACGAGTTGCGGTCTGCCATGAAGGAGTACACGCAGGCACGAGGTCGCGGCAGACCGACTGTGGATGCCCACGAGGCGTACAGCTTGCTAATGGAAAAGATCGACGTTCTGCGCTCGATGTTGCACGGCTTCGACTACCTAGATTTCATGACCGCTGGCCACCGCTTGCTTGCTGGTGCTGCCAACCATGTGTTGGGAATCAAGGATGGAAAAAAGCGATTCGCGGACATTGCGCTTGCCATGAGCAAAGCATTTACGCTGTGCTGCACCTTGGACGATGCCAAAACTGTCCGTGAAGAAGTAGCCTTCTTGCAGGGCGTCAAAGTCATTCTGACAAAGCGCGACATAACCGCGCAGCGCCGCAGCGACGAATTGCGCGAACTGGCTATCCGTCAGATCATTAACTCTGCGGTGGTGTCTGAGCGCGTCGTTGACATTTTTGATGCAGTTGGCCTTGATAAGCCGAACATTGGTTTGCTCGACGATGAATTCTTGGCTCAAGTTCGCAACTTGCCAGAGAAGAATCTAGCGGTGGAACTGCTGGAACGACTGCTTGAGGGTGAAATTAAAAGCCGGTTTGCCAGCAATTTGGTCCAGGACAAGAAATTCTCGGAGATGCTGACCAACGTCATTACCCGTTATCAGAACCGAGCCATTGAAACCGCTCAGGTCATGGAGGAACTGGTCGCCATGGCGAAAAAGTTCCGTGAAGCGGCTTCTCGTGGTGATGCGCTGGGACTCACTGAAGATGAAGTTCGCTTTTATGACGCATTGGCGAATAACGAGTCAGCAGTTCGGGAGCTTAGCGATGAAACGCTCAAGAAAATTGCGCACGAACTCACAGAAAACTTGCGTCAAAACCTGAGCGTCGACTGGTCAGAGCGTGAAAGCGTTCGTGCCAAGCTGCGTTTGATGGTCAAGCGAATCTTGCGCAAATACAAATACCCGCCAGACTTGCAAGAGGCGGCAATTGATCTGGTGCTGCAGCAGGCCGAGCGTCTGGGCGAGAGTTGGTCTGAATCATGATTCGGGCTGATGCAAAATTGTCCCAGCCGCGTTGCGGTGCCATGCTGGGACAATTTTGCGTGAGTCGTGATGACGATCAATATTCATAGCAACAAGCCCAATGAATTCGGTGACCAAATGCTCAAAACATGCAAAAAAAGGCTTGGCGAAGATGTTTGCGGGGCGATTGGAGGCGAGTGGGCATCGGTCGTGGGCATTCATAATCATTCCATGGCTTTGACATCCAAATTTTGGGCGGACTTGACCGCGCTTGAGTTCTCACGCTCGGTGGGGCGCGACACGATTGCGGTGTTGCCTGTTGCCGCGATTGAGCAACATGGGCCGCATTTGCCGGTGTCAGTTGACACGGCTTTGGTTGACGGCGTGATTCGGGCCGCTTTGCCGCATTTGCCGACTGACTTGCCCGTGCTTTTTTTGCCCACACAGGCGGTTGGCAAGAGCAATGAGCATGCGCGGTTTGCGGGCACGTTGACCTTGTCGGCCGAGACCTTGATTCGGTTGTGGACCGAGATCGGTGAGTCGGTGGCTCGGGCTGGGGTGAAGAAGCTGGTGCTGTTCAACAGCCACGGTGGGCAGATTCAAGTGATGGACATCGTGGCGCGCGACTTGCGGGCGCGGCTTGACATGTTGGTGTGGTCAACCAACTGGTTCACCTTGCCGCTGGGCGAGGCGGGCGCCTTGTTTGGGGCGGACGAGCACCGGTTTGGCATTCATGCAGGCGACATGGAGACTTCGATGATGTTGGCGCTGCAAGCCGACGGGTTTGTCAAGGGCGTCAACATGGACTTTGCGCGCGACTTTAAGAGCAGCTCGCAGCTGCGATCGGCTCAGTTCCCGATCATTGGCAACGGCTATAGCGCCAAATTGGCTTGGCAAACCCAAGACTTGAACCCTGCGGGCGCTGCAGGCAACGCGGCGGCGGCCACCGCCGACAAGGGCCGAGCGGTGCTGAACACGGCGGGTTTGAAGCTGGCGCAGATGTTGATGGAGATTGACCAAGTGGCCTTGACCACCTTGGTTGAGGCCGCTAATTTCGACTCAGCGTGACAGCTGCAATCGCACCACGAGACATGCCCAACGAAAAGCCGCTTTTGAGTCTGCGCGATGTGGGCAAAACCTACCCCAACGGCACGGTTGCGGTATCCGGGCTCAACTTGGATGTGGGTGAACATGAGTTCGTGAGTTTGCTGGGCCCCAGCGGCTGCGGCAAAAGCACGGCCCTCAAGATGATGGCGGGCTTGATACCCATCAGCTCGGGGCAACTGGCTTGGGGCGGATATGCGTTGGCAGATCGCGCGGCGGACTTGTCGTTTGTGTTTCAAGAGCCCACCCTCATGCCGTGGGCGACCGTTTTTGACAACGTTTGGTTGCCCTTGCGCCTGCGCGGTTTAGGCCGCGCGGCGTGCCACAGCGAGGTGATGTCGCAGCTGGAATCAGTCGGTTTGGGTGCTTTTGCCGATGTTTACCCCCGCGAGTTGTCGGGTGGCATGAAGATGCGGGTGTCAATTGCTCGGGCGCTCATCACCAAGCCCAAACTGCTGTTGATGGATGAGCCCTTTGCTGCGCTGGACGAGATGACGCGTTTCAAGTTGAACAACGACTTGCTCAAAGCCTGGGAGCGCGATCGGTTCACCGTGGTGTTTGTCACGCACAGCGTCTACGAGAGCGTGTATTTGAGTCAGCGCATCGTCGTGATGGCCGCGCGGCCAGGCCGTGTCGTGGGTGAAGTGGGCGTGACGCAGCCTCAGCCTCGGCATGAGTCGTTTCGCACCACGCCGGACTACAGCCGTTGGTGCATAGAGGTCAGTCAGGCACTCGCGCATTCGGGTGAAATGGCGCAGGTCTCAGCATGAAAGAGGCCGTGCTTCGCCGAGTGATTCCGACTGTGGTTTTGTTGGCGGCTGTCGGCGCTTGGGAGGCGGTGGTGCGCATCAACCAAATTCCGCACTACATCTTGCCGTCACCCAGCTTGGTGGCGCAGACCTTGGTCAGCGACTTTGGCAGCTTGTGGCCGAGTTGGTGGTTCACCATCAAGCTGACTTTTTGGGCGCTGGGTTTGGCCGTGGTTGGTGGAGTCGGGTTAGCGATGCTGTTTGCGCTCAACAAATGGGTTGAGATGAGCCTGTTTCCGTTTGCAATCGTGCTGCAAGTCACGCCGATTGTGGCCATTGCACCGCTGATTTTGATTTTTGTGAGTTCTACGACAGGCGCGCTGTTGATTTGCGCCTGGATCGTTGCGTTTTTTCCGATTCTGTCGAATTCGGTCATCGGGCTTCGCAGCGCTGACGCCAATTTGAAGGATTTGTTTTTGTTGTACCGAGCCAGCAAGTGGCAAACGCTTCGGTTTTTGTTGATTCCGTCAGCCATGCCGTATTTCATGGCGGGGCTCAAAATCGCAGGTGGGCTCAGCCTGATCGGCGCGGTGGTGGCGGAGTTCACGGCGGGCGCGGCGGGTCGCGAGACAGGCTTGGCTTCGCGCATTTTGGAGGCGAGTTTTCGCACCGAAATACCCCGCATGTTTGCGGCATTGGTCATGGTGTCAATCACGGGCATTGCGATATTTTTGCTGTTTAACTTCATCTCAAAATTGGTGCTGGGCAAATGGCATGAGTCTGAGATGAAAAGCGCGACACAGTGATGCACACTTCACCCGTCCACATCTCACGCGTACACATCGCGCGCTCGCTGTGCGCCCCAAGCGTGGTCGATGCGCCGAGCCACGACATTTGGCTCGACGGCGACCGCATCGCCCGAATCACGCCCAACGATCAACCGCCTGTCGCCACCGTGTTGTCTTGCCCAGTTGATGTGCATGTTCACATCGACAAAACCGGTGTGGTCGAACGCACCGGGCCTGCGCAAGGCGACTTGCACAAAGCCATCGGCATGATGGCCGCCGCGCGAGATGCATTCACCGAGCAAGACATTCGCCAGCGCATGACCGTGGCCATTGAGCAAGCGTATCGCTGCGGCACCCGTGCCATGCGCACTCACTTGGATTGGCCTGACCGCGCGCCACCCAAGTCGCTGGCCGTGCTGGAGAGTCTGCGCGACGAGTGGCATGGCCGCATGACGCTGCAAGCGGCTTCGCTGACACCACTGGACTATTTTTTGGACGACAGCGCCTCGGTTTTTGACAGTGAAGACCTGGGTTTAGAGGTCGCAACCGCCGATCAGGTTTGCAACAAATCAGCGGGTGAGCGCGTGGCACTGGGTGCGTTTGTTTGGCGTAACCCGCGCATGTTTGACAAGCTTCAGCGCGTATTCGACTTGGCCATTAAAAGCGGCTTGCTGTTGGACTTTCACGTTGACGAAGGGCTTGACCCCGACGCACGGGGCTTGCAGGCGATCGCGGAGTTGACGATCAAAAACGGCATGCAAGGGCGCGTCACCTGCGGGCACGCTTGCTCGCTCAGCGTGCAGCCGCTCGCCACGGCGCAGGCTACTTTGGCGCTTTGTGCCAAAGCGGGCATTCACTTGGTTGCCTTGCCCACGACCAATGCGTATTTGCAAGGCTCATGGGCCGAAACACCGGTTGAACGCGGTATTTTTAGGATAAATGAGGCCTTGGTCGCCGGGAACACTTGCTCGGTTGCTACAGATAACGTAGCAGATGCATTTTTCCCATATGGCAGCTACGACCTGATTGATAACTTCGCATTTGGCGTGCAACTGGCGCATTTGTGCCCCGCTGACGAGTGGCTGAGCAGCATCACGGTCGCGCCCGCGCGCGCCATGGCATTGCCATGGGACGGCCTCTTGGCCCAGGGTGCGCCTGCCGACTTGGTGGTGCTTGCAGCCAAAGACGCTTACCAGCTCATGACACCCGCAGGCCGCATTCGCCGCGTGATTCGCTCGGGCGTTGAACTCAGCAATCGATTGATGGCTTCATGAAACCCATTTCGCCAGAATTTTTGACCGATATCGACGGCGTCGCCTGCAGCGCCGATGCCGCGACCTTGGATGCGCAGTCGCGCGACTATTTTTGGTACAGCCCCGTGTTGACCGAATTGTTAGACGACAAACGAGGCCAACTCGTCGTCACGCCCGCCAACCTCGGTGAGCTCACCCGCGTTGCTGCGGCCTGCGCCAAACACCGCGTCAACATCACGGTTCGCGGTGGCGGCACGGGCAACTACGGCCAGTGTGTGCCGCTTCAGGGTGGCGTGATCCTCAACATCACGCGGTTGAATCAGGTTGAGTCGATAGAGGGCGGACACTCGCCGACCGTGAGTGTCCAAGCGGGGTGCTTGATCATGGATTTAGAGCGCGCGGTGCGTGCCCGAGGGTTTGAGATCAAGATGTACCCCAGCACCCGAGACATGGCCACGATTGGCGGATTCATCTCGGGCGGCTATGCGGGCGCGGGCAGCGTGCGCAACGGCATTTTGAAAGACGCGGGTAACGTGGTTGCGATCGAGGTGTTGACCCTTGAGGAGACTCCGAGGCTGATTGAGCTGTGCGGTGCCGACATTCAAAAAGTGCATCATGCCTATGGCACCAACGGCATCATTACCCGCTTGACTCTGAGCTTGAACTTGGCCGTTGACTGGGTTCACCACATCGCGTTGTTTGACTCATATGCCGATGCCCTGCGGTTCGGGTGTGTCGCGTGCGAGGCCATGCACGGCGAGCGTGGGCCGCAAATCGACGCGTTTTTAATCACGGCAGTGGAGCGGCGCATTGCGCCCTATTACGCGTCGACGTTTGGCGAGCGATTTCCGCACACCCATGATGCTGTTTTTTCGATGGTGAACCCAAGCGCGCTGGCGGCGTGGCGTGACTGGGTTCAAGCCCACGGGGGGCGTGAGTCGCTCGCGATGACCGAGGCCGAGCTGGTCGAGGCGAAATTGCCGCCAGCCTTTGAATGCGCTTACAACCACACCACCTTGATGGCGTTGCGCCAAGACCGGTCGTGGACCAATTTGCAAACCGTTGCCCCTTGGGTTAATGGTGTTGGGATTGACGTGGCTTTGGTCGAGGCGCAAATGGTGCGCTGGGGCGACGAGGTCTTACAGCACCACGAATTCGGCTTTCAGTTTGGCCAATATGTCGCGTTTGGCTTGCCGCTGGTGAGTTTCTTTGACCGCGACCGCCTGTATGAAATCATGGCTGAGTTTGAGCGTGACGGCTGCCTGGTGTTTGACAACCACGTCTACACCATTGAAGACGGCGGCATGAAAGAGATCGACACCGCGCAAATAGACTTCAAACGAGTCGCTGATCCGCACGGGCTGATGAACCCCGGGAAAACGCGCGGCTGGCTTGCGCATGATGCCTTGCCATAGACGCCCCGGTTGTCTTACTGCGGCCCGCGACAATAGGGCTTATGAATGCTCAAGACAGCGTTGCGATCAGCGCCACCGAAGACCTGAAAATTGCCGCGCTTGAGGGTTTGATGCGAACTTGGGGCTACTCCGAGTTTCGCCCCGGCCAAGAAGACATCGTGACCCACGTCGCCTCGGGTGGTGATGCGCTGGTATTGATGCCCACCGGCGGTGGCAAATCGCTTTGCTACCAGTTGCCGGCGCTCTTGCGTCAGGCCGAATTCGGCACCACCATCGTCGTGTCGCCGCTGATCGCGCTGATGCACGACCAAGTCGGCGCGATGCGTGAAATCGGCGTGTCAGCCGACTATTTGAACTCGACGCTTGACGCGGATCAAGCCAGAGAACTCGAGCAACGGCTTTTGCGAGGTGACTTGACCTTGCTCTACATCGCGCCCGAGCGCTTGGTCACGCCGCGCACGCTGGCGCTCATCGACGCGGTTTACGCCAAGGGGCGACTGGGCCTCTTTGCCATCGACGAGGCGCACTGCGTGAGCCAGTGGGGTCATGATTTCAGGCCCGACTACCGCAACCTCTCGGTGCTGCCCGAGCGCTATGCGGGTGTGCCGCGCGTCGCACTCACTGCCACGGCTGACGCGCTCACGCGCCAAGACATTGTTGAGCGCTTGTCGCTCGGTGCGGCCCGGCAATTCGTGTCGAGCTTTGATCGCCCCAACATCGCCTACACCATCACGCCAAAGTCTGACGGACGCACCCAGCTCAAGCGCTTCATTGCCAATGAACACCCCGACGAAGCGGGCATTGTGTACGCGTTATCGCGAAAAAAAGTTGAGGAAACGGCGGCTTGGTTAACCAGCGAAGGCATCAAGGCACTGCCGTATCACGCGGGTTTGAGCGTGGAGTTGCGCCAAAAAAACCAAGATCGGTTCATTCGTGAAGATGGCTGGGTAATGGTGGCCACCATTGCGTTTGGCATGGGCATCGATAAACCCGATGTGCGCTTTGTCGCGCATTTGGACATGCCCAAAAACATCGAAGGTTACTACCAAGAAACTGGCCGTGCCGGGCGCGACGGTGAGCCCGCGAGCGCCTGGATGCTTTACGGCTTGCAAGACGTGGTGCAACAACGCCGCATGATCGACGAGAGCCCGTCAGCCAGCGAAGAATACAAAAAAGTTCAGCGCGACAAGCTCGACGCCCTCTTGGCCTTGGCAGAGGCGATCGATTGCCGACGCGTGCGCTTGCTCGGGTACTTTGGTGAGCCCAGTGTGCCCTGTGGAAATTGCGACAACTGCCTGCAACCGGGCTTGACCTGGGATGCGTCGATTTTGGCGCAGCAATTGCTGAGCTGCGTCTATCGGGTACACCAAGCCAGTGGCATCAGTTTTGGGGCTCAGCACATCATGGACGTGTTGCGTGGCAAATCCACGCCCAAAGTGGCGCAGTTTTCGCACCAAGGCTTGAGCACATTTGGCATTGCCGCGACAACCAGTGAGGTGCAGCTGCGAACCGTCATGCGCCAGCTCGTGGCGGTAGGGGCAGTTCGCGTAAACGCCGAGGCGTACAACACGCTGGAGCTGCTGGCCGGCGCGAAACCGATACTGAAAGGCGTACAACCGGTTTTGGTGCGCGAGGCCCAAGCCGCAGAACCCAAGATGAGCCGAGCGCGAAAATCAAGCACGGTGCGCGGCGCGGGCGGGCGAAGCAGTCGCGGTGAAGTGGGTGAGCTCAACGACTCAGCCCAATCACTTTTTGACTCGCTCAAAGCTTGGCGTGCTGAAGTTGCCAAAGAGCACAACTTGCCGGCATTTGTGATTTTTCACGATGCAACACTCAAGACCCTTGCCACGTTGCGTCCCACGAGCATGGATTCCCTCAGCAGCATCAGTGGCATCGGCGAGAAAAAATTGCAAGCCTACGGAGCGGAGTTGCTGCGGATTTGCGTCGCCAACTAGCTCGCATATTTCATCGTGACGGCATCCAACGCGCCGCGCAGCGGGATGCAGCGGCGCGCCGCCAGCCGCGTCAGGGGCTCAATGCCCCAGCGAGGCGGGCGATGTGGCGCTGCGCCCGCTGCGGGGATGCGATGGATGTCGAGTGTTTTTGCGGGAGAACAAACTGGACTCGACAAAAATGACCTCGCTTCGTCGGGGAAAAAGCCGTAAAAGCACGTTCACGGTGAAATATGCGGGCTAAACACGCTCAGGGCTTGATGTAGCCAAAACGCTCGCGCACTTGCAGCTGCCCAATGCGCACCACACCTGAGGGGGTGAAGTCCGCGTCGAGGATGAACTGGTCTTTCTTCAGGCCACGATTCTTGAGCGTGATTTCGCACACCTCAAACTTCACACCGCGCGCCTTCAGGGCGCTGACCAAGGCGGTGTAGTCCACCGCAGGGCTCTTTTTATCCTTGGCGCCCTCCATCAAAAAATCCACGCCGTCGGCATGCGTCACCACCGTGATTTGGGTGTCTGGCGCGACATCGAGGTGGTTTCGCACGTTTCGCAGACCCTTGGTTGCCTGTGCCTCGGTGTTGTCGATGTGATAGATGATTTTGTCTTGCGACCAAGCGACACCAACAAATGCCAAGCTTGCAATGATGAGGGCAATGATTTGAATCGGCTTGCTGTGCATGTCGTTGACTCCGGTTTTGGTGATATCGAGTTAAAGTGAGCGTAGCGTCTGGGCTAAAACGCTTCATATTAGGCATTTTCACCGGTTCAGTGGGGTCAAAGCTGCGCGGATGAAAGGTAATTTGCCCCGTATGCGACCATACAAGACAGTCATTGGCATTCACTCCAACCCATTTGAAGACGCTCTCATGCACGCCAACCGTTTGATAACCACGCTGACAGACCGCCCCGAGCAGGCCAACCGCCGGCGCGTTGTCGTCGGTGCCGCTGCGCTTGTGGCGGCGCCATTTGGGCATGTGCTCGCCCAAACGCCCGGTACCGCACTCCCGCCAGTAAAAACCACCGCCTTTGACGGCATTCATTACCTCAGGGGTTTGGTGCGAGTCAACGGTGAGCGGATCACCAGTGAGCGTGCGGTCATCAAACCTGGCGACACGTTGACAACGGGGTCCGACGGCCAATTGTGGTTCGCTGTCGGCACCGATGCCTTTTTCTTGCGCCAGCGCACCGAGTTGGTGATTCAACCCAATCCGAGCCAAATCACCTTGGTCGGCGCGCTGCGCTTGGTCACGGGTGCGGTTGGGTCGGCTTTTGGTAAGCGTTCAGCCGGCGGTTTGCGCATCACGACCGCCACCGCAACGATCGGCATTCGTGGCACGGGTACCTATTTGGAGACGCGCGGTGACGGTTTGTATTGTTGTACCTGCCACGGCGAAGTGGAGCTCACCAGCAATCGAACCGGCGCGTCAGCCATCGTAAAAGGAACCCAGCACTCGCCACGACTTTGCATCGATGAGCCCATCGACGGCAGTTGGATCAAAGAGGCACCATTCGAGACCCACACAGACGAAGAGATGGACGCGCTCGAGAAATGTGTTGGGCGACGCGCTCCTTGGGTTAAAAAGTCGTTTTTCTGAACTTTTTTGGCGCTTGGTCTCCGAATCTATTGGGTTTGTTGCTATTATTTTTACTATTTCAATCACGCCCGACAATGGGTGCATGACCACTCAGAAAACAGCCACCAGCGGATCGACCCCCAGTTTGGGCTTTGACCGACTTCCGCTCTCGCCCGCCACGGTTGCGAATCTCACCCAATTGGGCTACGTGGCGATGACGCCCATTCAAGCCGCGACCTTGCCCATGGCGCTTTTGGGCAAAGACATCATCGCGCAGGCAAAGACGGGCAGTGGTAAGACAGCCGCGTTTGCGATCCCTTTGCTTGCCAACCTCAACCCCCGGCGCTTCGCAGTGCAAGCCTTGGTGCTTTGCCCCACGCGTGAGTTGGCTGATCAGGTCGCGACCGAGATTCGCCGGGTGGCCCGATCTGAGGAAAACACCAAGGTTGTGACGTTGTGCGGGGGCGTGCCGCTGCGTGGCCAAGCGGCCAGCTTGGAGCATGGCGCACACATCGTTGTCGGCACGCCTGGGCGGGTGATGGATCATTTGGAGCGCGGCACCCTTCGCATCGACGCCCTCAACACCCTGGTGCTCGACGAAGCCGATCGGATGCTGGACATGGGCTTTCATGCGGACATCGTCACGGTCGTCAAGCAATGCCCCAAAGAGCGCCAAACCTTGTTGTTTTCAGCGACTTACCCCGAAGGGATCGCGAAACTCAGCGCGCAGTTCATGCGCAGCCCGCAAACCGTCACGGTAGAGGCGCAACACTCGGGCAACCAAATTGAGCAGCGCTGGTTTGAAGTCAAACAAGCCGAGCGGCTCCAAGCGGTCGCGCAGTTGCTGGCGCATCACCGTCCTGAGACCACCTTGGCTTTTTGCAACACCAAAGTGCAGTGCCGAGATTTGCTTGACGTGTTGCAACAAAAGGGCATCTTCGCACTTGCTTTGTATGGTGAGTTGGAGCAACGCGAGCGTGACCAAGTGTTGGTGCAATTTGCCAACCGAAGTTGCAGCGTGTTGGTGGCAACCGATGTGGCTGCCCGGGGCTTGGACATTGCCAACTTGAGTGCCGTCATCAATGTCGACGTGACGCCCGACTCAGAGGTCCACATTCACCGAATTGGTCGCACCGGGCGCGCGGGTGAGCAAGGGCTTGCGCTGAATTTGGCTAGCATGAACGAGATGGGTTATGTCGGCAAAATTGAGCAAATGCAAGGCAAAGAGTCGACTTGGCACAAACTGAGCGACTTGCCTCCACCCAGCTCTGAGCCGCTTTTGCCGCCCATGGCAACCTTGCACATTCAAGGCGGTCGCAAAGAAAAAATTCGTCCTGGTGACGTGCTGGGCGCGCTCACGGCCGACTTGGGCTACACCCGCGAACAGGTCGGCAAAATCACGGTCAATGAATGGTCAACCTACGTCGCGGTTCAGCGCGGCATTGGCGAGCAAGTCGCTCAGCGGCTCAGCCAAGGGCGAATCAAGGGGCAGGGTGTCAAAGTTCGGCTACTTTGACGACACTTCGCTACAGCAACACCGAACCATTCACGCAAGTCACCGACGCGCCGCCAATCCAGATGTCTGCGCCAACTTGGTCGACATGGATGCGGCCTGCTCGACCCATAGCAGTGCCTTGTGCTGCGACGTAGTTTGGTTGCGCGACACCCGAGCCGATCAGCCACTGGGCGATGGCGGCGTTCAAGCTGCCTGTGACGGGGTCTTCGCACAGGCCTGAATTGCCAGGGAAGAATGCGCGCACCTCGAACTGGGTGTCGCCATCCGCGTGACCGACAACCCCCACTTTGCCGCGCGGACCCACCACGCCAATATCCAAATTTGCCAAAATGGCGCTGTCGGGTTTGAGTGCCAGCACCTGCGCAGCCGACGCCAACATCACGCCGCGCCAGTTGGGGCCGTTGTCGCACCAGCTGTGCGCAATGATGTCGCTGGGTTCGATGCCCAAACCGCGCGCGATGAGGGAAATGTCAGCTTCGGGCAGCGGGCCGCTTTTGATCAGCGGTGGTGCAGCAAACGCCAGGCGGTTGTTCGCAGTGTCTTGGCGGATGCGAACCAAACCAATGCCGCAGGACTGAACGACGAATTCGCCCTTGGGTTTGCCGCCCGCTGCGAGCCAAGCGTGACAGGTGCCCAGCGTGGGGTGGCCAGCAAAAGGCAATTCGCGACCTGGGCAAAAAATACGCACCTTGTAGTCCGCATTCTCGTCGTCCGGCGGCAGCACGAAACTGCATTCGCTCAAATTGGTCCAATTGGTGAAATGCTGCATGGCCTCGGTTGTGAGGCCGATGGCATCCAGCACCACGCCCAAGGGGTTGCCCAGATACGGCACCGCTGTGAAGACGTCGACTTGTTGAAACGAGCGTGTTTTCATGTGGGGGTTGGTTCAAACAATTGGGTGATGTGCGGCATGGCACCGTCGCCATAGGCTCGGATGACCTGTGAAATCACCACTTGATAGCTGCGATACCACTGCTTGTATTGGGCTTTGGCTTCGACGTGTTTGGGGTGGCGGGCGAAGCTTTGTAGCGCGGACTCGCTGGCCCAGTAGTAGGTGGCGTTGACACGCTGGCCGTCGGCGGATTGCCAGTTTTCTTGTCCCAAAAACCCCGGCGTGGCCTTGGCGGCTGCGTCAATCAGCGCGTCGAGTGCGAAATAGCGGTCGTCAAACACACCGGGCTCGAACAAAAATGCCGCAGTGAACATGCCTGCTTCACAGTGCCGCTTTGAGCGACAGCGCCAAAGCGGCGATGCCGATCTTGATTTGGTCCACGCTGGCGGTGACGAAGCTCAGGCGCAAGGTATTGGTCTGCGGGTTGTCGGCATAAAAGGCCGAGCCGGGCACGAAGGCGACATTGTGCTCAACCGCCATCGGCAGCAGTTTGACGGCATCCATGTGGGCGGGCAGGTTCAGCCACAAAAACATGCCACCGCTGGGTCGGTTCCAAGTGATTCCTGTGCCGGCAAGGTGTTGGTCGAGTGCCGCCAACATGGCTTCGCACTGAGATTTATACAGCGCACGAATGGTCGGCACGTGGCGATCAATGAAGCCGTCCTTGAGCACCTCGGCGACCACGCGTTGATTGAAGCTGGGTGTGTGCAAGTCGGCCGCTTGTTTGGCTTGCAGCAGTTTGGGGTAGAGCGCTTTCGGGGCGACCAAGAAACCCAAGCGAAGACCGGGGGCCAAGGTTTTTGAAAACGACCCCAAGTACACGGTGCCCTCGGTGTTTCGGGCCGCCAGCGGCGCGGGTGGCGGCTCGTCAAACCAAAGGTCACCATAGGGGTTGTCTTCAATGATGGGTAAATTGAGTTCTGCGGCCGCCGCGACAAAATCTTCGCGCCGTTTGGGGCTCATGCTGCGCCCGGTGGGGTTCTGAAAATTCGGCAGCACATACATGAATCGTGCCCCAGTCGCCCCAGCCACTTTGGCGCGCAGGTCGTCCAGCATCACGCCTTCATCGTCGCTGGAGACGCTTGCGAAAACTGGCTCCATTGGCGTAAAGGCTTGCAGCGCGCCCAAATACGTCGGGGTTTCAACCAAAACCGTCGAGCCCGCATCAATCAAGATTTTGGCAACGAGATCCAAGCCTTGTTGTGACCCGGTCGTGATCAGCACTTGATCGGGGTCGACAGCCCACGGCACGCCAGCCGCGGCGCTTTGTTTGGCGAGCTGATCGGCAACCCATTGGCGCAAGGCTGGAAAACCCTCGCTCGCAGCGTATTGCAATGCTGCTTCACCTTCGCGCGCCAAAATGGTTGCGCAGGCTCGTGCGAAGTCTGCAATGGGGAAGGTTTTGGGTGAAGGCAAGCCACCGGCAAAGCTGATGATTCCGGGCTTTTCGGTCACTTTCAAAATTTCGCGGATCACCGACGGATTCATGCGTTCGGCGCGTTGCGCCAGTTTCCACTGAGTCATCACTTACTCTCCTTTGGGCGCGACGGCCATCTTTTTGCCGAAAAACACCGTGGCAATCACGGCGACCAAAAACCCGATTGTGAGCGCATCAATGCGCTCGCCGAGCAGCGGCGCAGCGATCAGCATTGACAAAAACGGCTGCACCAGCTGAACTTGGCTCACCCGAACTGCGCCACCCATGGCCAAACCCCGGTACCAAGCAAAAAATCCCAACCACATGGATACGATTGACACATAGGCAAAGCCACTCCATGCGCTGACTGAAATCACCTCAACACGGGCTGGCCAATGCACCCAGCTCACGGCAAGCGTCAAGGGCAGCGACAACACGAGCACCCAGCAAATGACGCCTTCAGCGCCCAAGTGCGGCGTGAGCCGCGCGCCACCCACGTAGCCCAATGCGGCGCTGGTCATGGCCAACAACAAGAACACGTTGGCCGCTCCCAAATACAAGCCGCCGGCACGAATAGCCATGAAACCCACCACCAACGCACTGCCCAACACCGCAAAAAGCCAAAACCCCGTGCTCGGCCGCTGCTTGAACCAAACCGCCGCGACCGCAGCGGTGGCCAGCGGCAAAATGCCGGTGACGACCGCGCCATGGTTGCTCGGCACGGTTTGCAGTGCCAACGCCATGAACAGCGGAAAACCCACCACCACGCCGCATGCGGTGAACGCAATCAAGGGCCACAGGCCGCGAGCGGGAAATTTGGCGCGGGTGACAAGCAAATACGCCACCGACAAAATGCCAGCGACTGCAGCGCGGCCAAACGTGACAAACCAAGCGGTGAGTTGGGGTTCGCTGGGCGCGCCAACGGCTAGTTTGGTCATCGGCAGGGTCGCGGCAAAGAGCGTGACACCCAATAAACCCATCCACAGCCCCAGGTTTTCGCGGCGACGATGGGCTTCATCAGTCATATCGTGAACATCCAAATACTGGTTGCAATCAAGATCGTTGCCATGGCCCGATTGAACCAAACCAGCCGATTGCCAACGCCGAGCCACTCGCGCAGCACCGCGCCCATGACGGCGTAGCTCAAGTTGCTGGTGAACGCAAACGCCATCATCGTGGGCGCAACAATGATCAGCCGCTCCCACATGTCGGCGCGCCCGACCACCCAACCCGCAGAAATCGCCAGCGCCAGCATCCAGGCCTTGATGTTGACAAACTGCATGGCCACACCCTGAACGAAGCCCAAGCGAATGGACGTGTCGGTCGTGGCGGGCGAAGCGGGAGAGACCGGCTTTGCCCGAATCAGCCGATACGCCATGAACAGCAAATACCCCGTGCCCAAAATCTTGATGCCCCAGTGAAGCGCCGGCACCTTGAGCACCATCGCGCCCAAGCCCAAAGCGCAAAGGCCAGCTAACAAACCCCAGCCCACCGGGACCGCACAAACAAATGGCACGGCGCTGCGCAACCCGCCATTGGCTGCCATGGCAGCCGACAAGGTGTTGTTTGGCCCTGGGCTAAAACTCATGGCGGTGGCCAATGTCAAGAGGGCGATGTATTCAGATCCAGTCATTCGACCAAGTTTAGGTGCAAAATCACCGCATCAAACAATACAGTAGCAACACAGTTTGTCGATCAATTCGAATTTCTGTATTGGAAGCCTGAACCACACACCATGAACACCGCCGTGACCAACCTGCAGCGCGAATCCAGCTCAAGCAACGACCCTAAGGCGAACACCTTGGTGCGCAGCGCCAGCGTGGGTTTGGTCGAGCAGCTCGCTGCGCGCTTCAAAGAGCGCATTCGACAGCAAATTTACCCTGTGGGCGCGCGTTTGCCGTCGGTTCGGGCCAGCGCACAAACCCACGCAGTCAGCGCCCACACCGTTGTTGCCGCCTACGACCGCTTGATTGCCCAAGGCTGGGTCGAGGCGCGCGCCCAGCGCGGCTTTTTCGTTCGGGCGCAGGCTCGACCCGCGACTGGCCCCAAAAGTGCCCAAAATGACCCCTCAAGCATCATTTTTGATGAAAATAGCCCCTTGGTCACCGGATCCATTGAGTTTAATGCTACTGAAAACATAGCATATCGTTTGCGCAATGAGTTGTTCACTTCGGCTCAAAGCAGTCGTGGGTTGCAAGTCGCTGCCGCGTTGCCTCGGGTCATGCCCGCGCCAACCCACGCCATGGCCTTGGTGCGTGCGATGTTCAACAGCCCCAGCACCCAACTTCAGCCGAGCATGGGCGTGTTGCCCGCCGAGTGGATGGACACACCGTTTTTGGCCAGCGCCGTGCGCCATGTTTGTGCAGGCTCGGGTTTGAACGGGTTTTCGCTCGAATACGGAGACCCCGCAGGCGACTTGCAGCTTCGCACCGCACTGGCCCAGCGGCTTGCTGGCTTTGCCATTCGCTGCGCGCCAGAGCAAATCGTCACCACCTTGGGGGCCACCCACGCCCTTGACATTGCCAGCCGCACTTTGTTGCGAGCGGGTGATGCAGTGATGGTCGAAGAGCCCGGCTGGGTGGTGGAGTTTGCGCGCCTCGCCGCTTTGGGCATGCGGGTTTTGGGCGTACCTCGCGGCCCCGACGGCCCCGATATCGAGGTCATGCGCCGCCATTGCAGCGTGGCTGACCCCGCACTGCGCCCCAAGTTGTTTGTGAGTGTGAGCGTGCTGCACAACCCAACGGGCGCCTGCCTGAGCCCGTCAAGCGCCCACCAAGTGCTGCAACTCGCCAAAGAACACGACTTTCACATCTTGGAAGACGACACCTACGCACATTTTGCGCCTGACCACACCACCCGCATTGCCGCGCACGACTGCGCCGACGCGCTTGACCGAGTCATCTACGTGGGTGGTTTTGCCAAAGCGATTGCACCCAATTGGCGCATTGGCTTCTTGGCCGCGCCGCCGAGCTTGGTGTCGCAGCTCGTGGACACGAAGATGTTGGCCACGCTGACAACCCCCGCCCTGCTTGAAAAAGCCTTGGCCCGCATCATCGAGCAAGGGCAACTCAGAAAACACTGCGAACGCGTGCGAAACCAACTGCAAAGCGCCCGCCGAGCCAGCGTCAAACTGGGTTTGCAAGCGGGTTGTCGATTCGCCGCCGAGCCGGCAGGCTTGTTTGGCTGGGTTGATGTCGGCGCCGATACCGACGATTTGGCCCCTTTGTTGCTTGATGCCGGGTTTTTGGTCGCACCAGGGAGCTTGTTTTATGCCGAACGCCGCCCCAGCAGCCTCATGCGCGTGAACTTCAGCGCCACACAAACCCCTGCGTTTTGGCATGCCCTCAGCGCCGCTCGCGACAAGTTCAAAGGCACAACCCGCCGCTAAAACCCATTCGAAAATTTGGTATCTTCTGCTGTCTCAACGCTCGTCAATCCAACCAAAGGCAGCCCATGCGCTCATTCGCATCTAAATTCCTCGCCAACTTCGTCGCCAACTTCGTGGTAGTGGCACTCAGCGCTGGTGCAGCGACTGCGTTTGCCCAAGAAAAAGTCAGCTTTGCGACAAACTGGCGTGCGCAGGCGGGTCATGGTGGCTTTTATCAAGCGGTTGCAGACGGCACTTACAAAAAATTCGGACTCGATGTCGACATCCAAATGGGCGGGCCACAGGCAAACAATCGCCCGTTGCTTGCCATCGGCAAAATTGATTTTTTGATGACTGGCAACCTGCTGCAGACCTTTGATAACGTCAAAAACAAAGTGCCCACCACCGTGGTTGCAGCGATCTTCCAAAAAGACCCGCAAGCCATTTTTGCTCACCCCGGCCAGGGCTACACGAGCTTCAAAGACACCGCCAAAGCCCCAACCGCGTGGATCAGCAAAGACGGCCAGTTCAGTTTTTGGCAGTGGATGAAGGCCGAGCACGGCTTCAAAGACGAAACCCTCAAGCCCTATGTCTTCAACGTGGGCCCGTTTTTGGCCGATAAAAAGTCGGTGCAGCAGGGCTACAGCATCTCCGAGCCCTTGAGCATCAAAGAAAAGGGCGGATTCGATCCGGTGGTGCACCTGTTGGCGGACAACGGTTTTTCAACCTACAGCACGACCATTGAGACGCGGACCGAACTGGTGCAAAAGCGCCCTGAACTGATCCAAAAGTTCGTTGATGCCTCCATCATCGGTTGGTACAACTACCTCTACGGCGACAACAAGGCCGCCAATGAGCTCATCAAAAAGGCCAACCCCGAGCAAACCGATGCCGGTATTGCCGGATCGATCGAGTTGATGAAAAAGCTCGGCATCGTCGACAGCGGCGAGGCGCAAACCAAGGGCATTGGTGCCATGAGTGCCGAGCGCATCAAAGACTTCCACGACAAAATGGTCAAATCTGGGCTCTACAAACCGGGTGAAGTCGATCTCAGCAAGGTCGCCACACTGCAATTTGTCAACAAAAACGTTGGCCTCGACGTGCGCAAAAAGCTCACAGGCAAATAAGCGAGTCGGTGGCGTGCGAACCCTTGTGGTGCACTGCCACCCCGACCCCAACAGCTTCAGCGCCTCGTTGTACCGAGATGTGCGGGCTTTGTTGGCCGCATCAGGGCATGAACTTCGCTGCATCGACTTGTACGCCGAAGACTTCAACCCGGTCATGAGCTTGACCGAGAGGCGCTCGTACGTCACCGACCCCAAATCAATCGAAGCAGCGGTACAGCCGCACGTCGATGCACTCAGGTGGTGTGAACACTTGGTTTTTGTGTTCCCGATCTGGTTTTATGGGCCACCGGCCATGCTCAAAGGCTGGCTTGAGCGGGTTTGGCTGCCCGGTGTGGCGTTTTTGCCGCCGCCCAAAAAGGGCGCAGCCGCCCTGCCAGGTTTGCAGCACATCACCCGCTTGAGCGTTGTCACCCACGGCGGCGCGCCGTGGTGGTGGCTTAAATTGATCGGTGACCCAGCCCGACGACTGTTCATGCGCGGCCTGAGGGCGCTAATGGCCAAGCGCGTCCAAACCACTTGGCTGCAGTTGCACAACATGAATAACGTCACCCCAGCTGACTGCGACGCTTTTCGCTCGCGGGTTAAAGCGCATTTCGAAAAGCCATGAGCCAAGCCTTAGCCAACTACTCACCAGCGAAACGCGTGGGTGGAATCGTCTACGCCAGCGGAATCGTCGCCGTTGACCCCATTCAGCGCGAAGTCATCACCCGCTATGAGCAGCTGCCCGACAGTGCACGGGCGCAGCTCAAAACCTTGGGCTTCGATACCGGGCAACTGAGCGTTGACGTGTTTGAAGCACCCATCGTCGCGCAGAGTTATGTGGTTTTGCAGCGAATTCAGGCCCTGGGCGCTGAGTACGGCGCGGGGCCAGAGCATGTGGCCCGACTCGTGCAGTACTTTCGCGACCTGCGTCACTACCCGGCCTACAACCGTGTGCGAAGCTTGTTTTACCCCGCTGGTGTCGTCAGCACCGTCGTCGAAGTCAGCCGCTTGTTGCCCAATGACGCGGTTTTGATCGAGGTTGAAGCGACCTTTGATTGCGGTTGAGCGCGCTGATTGACTGACCTCAGGTCGATGTTTGCATGCCAGCAAACTGCGGTGCATCCAGGTGCGACAGGTCATTGAAGCCGCTTAAGTGCAGCTTGCCGGTTGACACGTGGAATCGCGTCACCGCCGTGTTTTTCATTTGATAGTTCAAGTCGATCATGCTCAGGGGCGGGGCTTGCAAGACGTGCATCATGGCCGTTGACAGCGGGCCGCCGCTGCTGACGACGAGCACCTCGCGCCGAGGCGACAGCGCAACACCCGACAGCACCTCGGCAATACCCGAGCGAAAGTCGGCAAAACTGGGCATGCTCGCGGGAGTCAATTCGCCACCAATCCAGGCCTGCAGCGCGTCGCGCAGCACCCGAAAATGCGCCTTGTAGCCCTCGGGCGTGTGCAAATCGGGCAAAAACTGCGGTGCACGGGCCAGTTGGGCGTGAATGAGCGCCTCGCTGTCGTACTCGTTTAACGCGGAGGTTGATGTGGCGTTTGCTATAAATTCAGTAGCATCAAGCCCAATAGATCCGGTGACCAATGACTGATTTGGCTCTAAAAATAGCGTTTGAGCGATGTTTTGGAGTGTTTGGCGATGCCGCGCCAAGGTACCGACGATCACGGCATCAAATTTTTTGCCCCGCTGTGCCCAGTAGCTTCCCAAAGCCTGCGCTTGGCGCTCGCCCAAAGGGCTGAGTTGATCGTAATTGGCCGCGCCAAAAGAAGCTTGGCCGTGTCGCACGCAGTGAAGTGATCCCATTTGTCGACTCTAGCCGCAGTCGCGCAAAACCCCTGCCGCGGTCGCGACAAACGCATCTCAAAGCGCAGCGATTTTTTGCGCGGCTGCCATCGTGTCGCGATACCCGGCGGTGATGGCGCGCTCGCGAAATTCTTTGCTCAGACTCACCCAATAGCCAAATTTGGGGTGAATGCACAAGTCCGCGTCTCGCGCGTCAGGCTCAGTCAAGGCGCGTTTGCGCATGTCACCGGCTCGGTACGACGCGGCACCGGGCGGGGCTTCGTTTTCATGAGCCGATGCGTCGATGGCCAGCACCTTGAGTGCGCCCAATCGGCGAGCCAAACGCACGGGCATGGGCTGCACCAAATCGGCGTCCACGTGGGTCACGCCGCGAATTTTCACTGGTGTGAATCGCCCCTCAATCGCAGCCGAAGCCTGCACAGCAACGCCCACATCACCTCGGTTAAACGCAATCAGCTCGCGCGACGTCTGCCTCACTGCCGTGGCAACAAAAGGCATGCGCAGCTGCTCAAATCGCTTGTTGCCGAGCTGTTCGTTGACGAAATCAGCGAGCGCCGTGCCACTGAGTTTCTCGCTACCTATTGGATTTAGCCGCACCAAATCAGTCGGCCCCAGCTCGATCGCCATGCGCTCGATGTCGCCCAAGCCTACACCGGCAGCGTAGAGCGCACCGACCAACGAGCCCACGCTTGACCCCACGACGAGGTCAGGCTTCCATTTGAGCTCGGCAAGGGCCTTGAGCACACCCACATGCACAAAGCCTCGCGGCCCGCCGGAGCTCAAAACCAGCGCTTTCGGGTAAAGCGTTTGGGTGGCAGCAAAATCCGGCGCGCCGTCGCCGTCGTGATCCATGTTGGCCGTCACGGCGCAGCCCACCAATCCCGCGCCAATGCCCGCCACACCCGTAGCCGAGGCCACCAACACCCGTCGTCTGGTAACTAGTTTGCTCATGGGCTGATGGTATTTCAGATAATCTACCCCATGTCCGACATCGCTCTCGCCACCCTCAACGCCAAATACATCCACGCCAGCATGGGGCTGCGGTGTTTACTGGCCAACTTGGATCGGCATGGCGCGCCCGGGCTGCGCGCTCGGGCGCGGTTGCATGAGTTTGTGATTGATCAGCGGCCACTGGAAATGGTTGAAGCGCTTTTGGGTGCTGATGCGGACACAGAGCCGAAAATCATTGGGTTCGGCGTGTACATCTGGAACGTGGTGCAAACCACGCAGGTGGTGAAGCTGCTCAAAGCACTTCGGCCACAGATTCGCATCATTTTGGGCGGCCCTGAGGTGAGTTTTGAGACGCTTGAGCAAGACATTTGCTTGAGCGCGGATCACATCATCACCGGCTGGGGCGACGTGACTTTTGCCAAAGTGTGTGCCACGCTGCTGAGTGGCTCGCCCACCCAGCGCGCGGTTTTGCCTAAGGTCATTGCGGGTGAACAACCCAACTTGGACGAGCTGAATTTGCCTTATGCCGAGTACCAAGACGCTGATTTGGCCCAGCGGCTGCTGTACGTTGAGGCGTCGCGGGGTTGCCCGTTCAAGTGCGAGTTTTGTTTGAGTTCGCTGGACAAAACGGCTTGGGCGTTTGACTTGGACGGGTTTTTAAGGGAGATGGCGACTTTGCACGCCCGAGGCGCGCGCCACTTTAAGTTT
>JANOPN010000004.1:0-29834 GCA_031421855.1 Comamonadaceae bacterium | reverse complement strand
CGTCAAACGTGGCTCGGCTGATGTGGCCGAGCGGGTTGGTGGTTTGGACGCGGTTGCCGAATGCGTCGTAGGCGTAGCTCCACACTTGGCCGCGTGGGTCAGTCAGGCTGGTGGGCAGGTTTTGCGCAGGGCCGGTGTTGGTGTAAGCCCATGTCCAGACCCTTGAGCTGTTTTGGCTGGGGCTGGTGGGGGATGTATCGGTCTCGGTGCGCGTGAGCATGTTGCCGCGCAGGTCATAGTTCATCACCGTCCGCTTGCCGGGCTCATCAATCTGAGTGGGCAGGCGCATCGTGGGGTGCCACTGGGTTAGCGTGGTCTGTGCTTGCGGCGTGCCTTGTGCTCGGGTCACGCTGATTTTAAGGCGGCGAAGGCTGTCCCACTGATACGCGGTGGGGATGCCGAGGAAGTCGGTCTCGGTCAGGGGCATCACACCGGCGAGGGTGCGGCTGGCGAGGGAGTCGGCTCCGTAACTGGCACCTTGGCTCACGGCCGCGATCTCGCCATTGCCGCCTTGATAGCTTCGAAGCTGCACCGTCCCGAGGGGGTCGGTGATGCGTGCGTTAACTTTGAACCAATCGGAGGTGATGACGCCCACGCGCTGCAATCGGTCGGTTTGCTGAGCGGCAGGCGGGCCTGCTTGTAGGGCGCGGGTGATCGCGTAAGAATCAACCCCACCAGCTTTGACCGTGCTGACGGCGCTGTCCCCTGAGCCATACGTGAAAAGTGCGACCCTGTTGCCCAGCTCGTCCAATGTCTCTTGGAGCAATGCGCCGGTGGCATCGGTGTAACGGTAAGTGCGGGTCGGCGCAGCAGGCGAGCGCGAGCTGATCAAGCGACTCGCTGTGTCATACGTGTATGTGGAGCTCGACCCATCAGGCAGCATGAAGCCGCTGATGAGCCCATCCGCGTTGTACTGAGGCATCAACGCTCGCCCAAATGCGTTGACCACACGGGTGAGCCGGTTGTCGGCGCTGTATTCGAGGTTCTTGACCCAGCCGTTTCGTTCGGTGATTTGCGTGAGCTTCACTCCGGACGGATCAAATCGCCATTGAGACCCGTCAGTACCTCGTGTGAACGTCCAGCCGTCGAGGTCTTGGACAAGGGTGTGAATCGTGTCGTTGCTGAGCCACCCGAATACAGTGCCAGATCCGCTGCTGGCAACCGTCGTGGGTTCAAATCCGTAGCTGCCACCAACCGCGAGTTCGACCACGATTGCTGTGACCGTTTGGCCGCTGACGAGATCACTGGACACAAGGGTCATGGCACCTGCATAGTTGTGCTGCCAGCCGCGCCCCAATTGGGTGTCAAGTTGTTTGAAACTGCTGTACCGCCGTGTCAGTCCAAGCGGGTGCGCGCCCGTGTCGGCAAAATCGGTAAATTGCTCGTACTTTTCGCCCGATGACCCAGCTATCGGGTTGCCAAACCCTGACCCCTCGCCAGTTGCCGAGCACATGTTGCACGCACCCACTTTCGTGGTGGCCTGCGCGGTGTTTGTGCTGTTGGTGCTTCGCGCAAAAAACGCCAGCGTGGTTCCAGCACTCCCCTCAGGGACCGCAAACTCCGCTTTGGCCATGCCTTGAGCATCCGCAACAACGTCAACTTGCCCAACGGTCGAGTCGTTTGCCCCCTTTGTGAAAAAGACGATCGACTCACTAGGCACCGCCGCGCCACCGCGAGTGAGCTTTGCAGTGAGGACGAGTCGAGGCCCGCAAGGTGCTGCTTTCGTATACGAGTCTGTGGCCAGCGAGATTTTTACCTTTGGCACGACACAGACCTGTGAGTCGTTGGAGCCGTTGTATATCCCAACAGCCTGTGGCGCCCACACAGGGCAATAACATTGTTGACCAACGAACGCTCCCGGGCACTTTTTAGTTGCAGCAAAATTTTGCTCGTAATACGTCACGCCATTCGGCGTGCCGACCCATGCTACCTGGCAAAAGGTGGTCACGCCGGAATACGTAGACGGCATGGCGAAATATCCATACCGAGGAAACCCTTGCTGCATCAGTGCGAGTCGATTGGCGCAATGCTTCACGTCATCCACGTCAAGCGGGTGAACAGTTGGATTGAAGTCTCCGTTGTACTTGATCCAAACATGATTCATCGGGTCGGGCAGTGGAGCTTGGGCAGAGCAAAGTGACTGCAAACACATCAAGCCGCAAAACGCAGCGAAAACTCGCAAATGGGTCAGGCACAGCTGGCGAAAAATGGTGACTAAACGGCGACCGACTTGCGACGGCAGAAAGTCGATCAGCGCGGCGCGTTGGTTAGATTTCGATCCGCTTTTCGCAACAGTGCGCCCGTCACTGAGATTTGTTGCCATTTTGAGTACTCCCGTATCAGATTTGACTTCTTGACGACAGATCTTAGTGGTGCGCTTCTACCCGGTGTATGCAATACACCGGGTCGCACTTGACTGAGCACGATTGATCTGTGATTCAAATCAAACCCACGAGTACCCTTTGAGCGCGATGTCGCGCAAAGAGGGCTCACACATGCATATCCTAACCTTTTCGAAGATTTAACCTAAAAACCGCAGTTGACCACTTCAAACTCTCTTTAAGCATTTGATCTGGTTCATGTTTTTACTTCTAATCGACTCACCCAATGGGTGAAAGCGCTGCGGGCGAAATTGAGCCCACCCTTGGCCGCCCAGCGGCGTTGCTTCTCCTTGCGGCCACGGGGCCGCCGCGTCGTCGCGCCTTGCTGGATCGACCCAGTGCGCGCCCACTCTATCCCGCTCAACTGCGGCTTTTAGGTTTAAGAACGCAGCGCAACCCCTGTCTTGCTCTGTGCCAGTTCGCGGCTCACGATTGGTCGGGTCACGCACGCGCACGAGGCAAGTGACGAGTCAGCCGCCTCGACGACCTCAAACGGACACGGAACCACTTGATCCCAGCCGACACGGGGACAACCTCGGCGGCGCAGCTCGCGCGATGCCGCTGGCAGCCATGTTTCAACCATTTGAGGCAAATTTTATGGAAAATATGCCTCTGATCACCGAATCCATTGAGTTTGTTGCTATGATTTTCACATCAATGCAAGTACTGAGTTGGCTCAAGGCATCAACACAATTGGCTCGATTGCGTCGGCTTGCTCTCGTATTTGACCGATTTTGACGGTGTGAACGTATCCCAGCGCCTTGAGCGCCGCGATGCAGTCGTCGACGCGATTTGCGGGCACGCTGGCGAGCAGGCCACCGGCGGTTTGGGGGTCGAAAATCAGTGGGTAGCGGGGGTGTTTGACCCAGTCTTCTTGGTTGCGCAGGGCGCGACGCAAGCGCACGTTGGCCCCTTGGAGTGAGCTGACGATGCCTGCGGCCACGCATGCTTCGGCTCCGTCGAGCATGGGCAATTGGCTCATCCACAACTCGGCATCCACGCCGCTTGGGCGCGTCATTTCGACCAAGTGGCCCAACAAGCCAAAGCCGGTGAGGTCGGTACATGCGGTTGCGCCAAATTCGTTCAGGCACTGCGCGCCCAAGCGGTTGGACACCACCATGGAGTTGAGCGCGGCGTCGATCCAGCGGCCCTTGGCGGCTAGGCGCGCGTGGGCGGCAAACAAAGTGCCGGTGCCGATGGGCTTGGTGAGAATCAACACATCGCCGGGGTTCATGCCGCTTTTGCGCAATATTTTGGCCGGGTCGTCGTCAATCAGCCCGTTGATGGCAAAACCCAGCGCGAGCTCCTTGCCCTCGCCCGTGTGGCCGCCAACCAACGCGCAATTGGCGTCGTTTAGGACCTCGAGCGCGCCCGTCATCATTTGGAAGAGCACGTCTTCGACTTTGCTTTCGAGCCCGGTGGGTACGGTGCAAACGGCTGTGGCCGACTGCGCCAATGCGCCCATGGCCCAGATGTCGCCCAGGGCGTGGTTGGCGGCGACCTTGCCAAACACATAGGGGTCGTCGATGAACGATCTGAAAAAGTCGACCGAATGCACCATGGCTTTGCCCGCCGGTACGCGCACCACGGCAGCGTCGTCGGGGTCTTTGAGGCCAATGACCACGTCGTCTCGGTCAACGGGGTGCAAGTTGCTCAGTGCGCGCGACAACACGGTTGCGCCGACCTTGGCACCGCATCCGCCGCAGCGCATCGCGATGGCGCTGATGGCCTGCAAGGACTCCTCAGAGGTGAGTTTGACGTCGCTGGCGCTCGGTGGTGGCGCGGCCGGTTTGCTCAAGTCCATCTCGGGCAAGTCTTGAAACTTGGTCATGAAACGGCGGTCAATCCAGTCTTTCCAGCGCCAAACCCAAGCCCCGGCAAAGCCCAACGCGCCTTTGGATGCGACGGCGTATTGGTCGCCGGTGCTGATGAGCGCCAGCCACGTCGTTTGTGGGCGGTAGTCATCAAGGGCGGCACCACCGACGGCGCGTCGCAGGTTTTCAGTCAGCGGCTTGCCTTGGCGCACCGCAAATACGCCCGCCTTCTCGAGCTTGAAGTTGTCCATGCTGGCGATGTCGCCCGCCGCAAAAACAAGCGGGTCGGTGATGGTTTGCAGCGTGTCTTTGACGCGAATGAACCCTTCAGCGTCCAGCGCCAAGCCGGTGTCTTTGAGCCAGGCCGCGCCGCCCGCGCGCGTGACCCAGACAATCTCATCGGCATTTAGGGCTTCGCCCTTTGCGGTTTGCAAGCGCCCGGCTGAGACTTGGCTGACCTCGGCGCCTCGATGAACGACGACACCGCGCTCATTTAAAACCGCTTCAAAGCGTCCACGCACGCCCGCGTTGTGTGTGGGCAAAACATCGGCACTGCTGGTGAATAGGTGAAAAACCGGCTCGTCCGCGCTGCGCCCCAGCGCTTTGAGCTCATTGCGCAGCCGAAATTGCATCGCAAGCAGCAACTCAACACCGCCCGCACCGGCGCCGACCACGGCAATCGTGGTTTTGCCCGGTTGCGCCTTCACGCGCTCAAGCAAGGCCAGCCAGCGGTCGTTGAAGCGCTGAATCGGCTTGACAGCCACGGCGTGTTCCGTGGCCCCTGGCACGCCGCCCAGTTGCGGTGTTGACCCGATGTTGATTGACAACTGGTCGTAGGGCACGGGTGGGCGGCCCTTGCAAATGACTTTTTGGTTGGCCCTGTCGATGCCCGTGACCTCAGCCCGATACAACCGCGCGCCAGCAAAGACAGCCAAGCGGCTTAAGTCAATGTGCACATCGTCATAACCATAGTGCCCAGCGACGTAGCCAGGCAACATGCCCGAATACGGTGTGTGCATGTCGGTGCAAATGAGGGTCAGCCGCACGCCGGGGATGGGCTTCATGCCAAAGCTCTTGAGCACGCCAACATGGCTGTGACCCCCCCCCACCAAAACGATGTCACGAAGGATGGGTTGCTCTGAAGTTTGCATGAATATCAACAAATAGGGGAAGTAGGGGCGCAAAGACGCGCCAAGCTTGCATTATCCGAGTCTGGGCACAAGTTGGCTTGATGGCACACCGGTCAAGGGCTGCGGGTCAGTTCGTCGCGCCAAACCGACCAAACTGACAGGGCCAGCGGGGCTAATCAACCAACGCGTGCCAGCCATCGACACCGAGCTGTCTCAGCGTCGCCATGTTGCGTTCAGGGATTTCGTCGATGTTGGGGTGTGTGTCCACGGCGATTTCGACCGATGACTCGCGCAGCAAATGCAGGCTGGGATATGGCGAGCGGTTGGTGAAGTTGGTCACGTCGTCGACCTCGGTGCCGCCAAACTGGTACTGCGGATGAAAGCTCGCCACTTGGATGATGCCGTCGAGCTCGAGCACCTCAAGCAGTTCATCGGCCAAGTCAAGGAAGTCGTTGTAGTCGAGAAAATCAGCCAAAACGCCGGGGGCGACCAACAGCGTCGTCTCGACTTTGACTGGGTCGGCCTCGTTGAGCGCCAACAATTCGCGCTGCAAGTCACTCAGCAACTCAGCCTCATTCGTGGCCAAGCTCTCTACAAAAAGTATGCGCCTACTTGCGTGGACAGGCTTTGCGAACGGGCACAAGTTAAGCCCGATGACGGATTTTTCAAGCCAATTGCGAGTTTGGGCAATCGCAGTTGACGGGTTAGGCTCAGTGGGCGCGGTGTCTTGTGGCATGGGCCAATGGTAGCGATGTCAACGAAGGCCAACAACCATCCAACGCATTTTTGTGCAAAAATGCAAACATGCGCACCAGCCTTGATTTTCCCGAGCCGCTGTTTCGCCACCTCAAATCGCGCGCGGCCTTGGAGGGGCGAACGCTTCGAGATTTGGTCATTGATTTGATCGAAATTGGCCTTGCGCCGCTACCACCTGAACCGCGCGAGATGTCGGTCTTGGCACTGCCCAGCGTGTCCTTGGGCGGGGTCATGGCGTTGAATTTGGCGCAACTCAACAACGCCGACTTGGCTGAGTTGGCTGCATCAACCGACTGAGTCAGGCAGTCATCGAACCACCATGGCCACCGTTTTAACCGCGTCCGAGCCACCGCCGAAATGGCGGTCGATGCACGAACGCGGCGTCGAAGGCGACTTGCCCGACATCAACGTTTGGTTGGCGCTCGCCGTACAAGAACACCCTCACCACGCGCAGGCAAGTCGCTATTGGGCTCAGTTTCATGCGCAGCGCTCACAAGCAGCCAAACTGTGGTTTTGTCGGGTCACCATGCTGGGCTTGGTGCGACTCCTGTGCCAAGCCAAAGTAGTGGGCGCTGGCGCACTCGGCTTGGCGCAGGCTTGGGGCGTTTACCAAGGGTTTCGGGCGCTCCCGTCGATTGGATTGCTGGCCGAAAACGCGAACATAGACGTGAAGTTGGGTGAAATCATCGCTGCGGCAGATGGGCTAGGGGCGCTGCCTGCAAGGCTGTGGACCGACGCTTATTTGGCCGCCACCGCGCAGTCAAACGCGCTCAGACTCGTCACGTTCGATCGCGACTTCAAGCGTCTGGCTCCTGAGCACGCATGGGTGCTGCCCACAGGCTAAGTTGGGGGTTTTTGATCATTTTTCGCGTCAAATATGCCATTGGTATCCGAATTCATTGAGTTTGTTGCTATTATTTTATGATCGACCAAATCAACCCAGCGCCGCCTCAAACTGCGCAGCCACCTCGCAAAATCCCCAACATCCTTGCCCCGCTGGGCTATGCGGGCTTGGTGCCCTTTGTCGGACTGGGATTGGGGGCGTGGTGGGTTGACGCGGCAACGGCTGCCCAAATGCTGCACATCCAGCTCGTTTATGCAGCGGTGATTTTGTCGTTTTTGGGCGCGGTGCATTGGGGGTTGGCACTGGCCGCCAATCGCCACGAGCCGCTGATCTACATCTGGGGCGTCGTTCCGAGTTTGCTGGGTTGGGCGGCGGCGTGCCTGCCTTTGAGCGTCGGCGCGCCGCTGGCTTCGGTCAGCTTGGTGGTTTGTTGGGTTGCCGACCGACGCCTAACGCAAGGCTGGCCATTTGCAACGAGCTACATGCGCCTTCGCACGCGCCTCACCTTCATTGCGTGGTTGGCGCTGGTGTTGGGGCGGCTGAGTCAGTCGTGACGGCATCCGTCTGTTGCGGTCGCGTCATCTCCCATTGGGTGACCTTGCCCGATGCGAACGTCACCGTGACGCTGATGTCACCGTCGTCGCGCCATTGCCACGACTCATTTTGAGCGGCGTCTAGGGGCAAGACGCTTTGGCCAAGCGCCGTGGTCATGCGCACGACTTGCAACATGTTGAGCCCCGGCGTGAGCTGTGAATTGAACATGACCGCGCTGGCAACCCAGCCAACCGGGCGGTTTGCCGCACGCTTGAGCACTTGCATGGTGCGCGAAAAATGAAGCAACGCCCACATCAGCCCGCCGCCCACGACCAAGGCGACACCGGCCCAGCCGTAAGTCATGAAGCCCGCAACGACCAACAAAGGGCCGCCAATCATCGCCAACAGGTTCGGGGTGGTGAATTTCATGACAAATCAGCTCTTGGTCTCGGTATTCATTGAGTTTAATGCTACTATTTTTGATGGCTTTATGCTGAGATCAGACCACCGAAACCAGCGCAATTGCAGCCAATAGCGCCAGGTGAATGTCGGCCAAAGGGTGTCGATGCGGCCATCAGCACTTTGGTACCAACTGCGACAACCCGATGCCCACACGGTTTGCTTCATGAGGCGCTGCACGTCGGCGTACCAGCTGTTTTGTGCTTCGATTTTGGGCTCAACCACCGCGCCGGCGCTTCGTTTGATGATGCGGCTGATGGCACGGGTTTGGGCCTCGATCATGAAAATGATGGAGTTGGAGCCCAAGCCCGAGCTCGGCCCAACGACCAAAAACAAGTTGGGAAACCCGTGGGTCATGAGGCCAAGCCAGGTTTTAGCGGGCTCGCGAGCCCACAGGTCGCTCAAGTTTTGCGCACCCATCGGGTTTGCCGGGTTGGCGACCTGCAGCGGCCGCACAAACTCGGTCACCTTGAAGCCAGTGCCGTAAATGATGACGTCAGCGGCAACCACTTGGCCATCTGCTGTGCGAATGTTGTGAGCGCTCACTGCCTCGATTGGGCTTGCCAGTACTCGAACGTGGGGTTGATTGAGTGCTGGGTAGTAGTCATCGCTGACCAACAAGCGCTTGCAGCCTGGTTGGTAGTCGGGCGTGAGGGTTTGGCGCAGTACCGGGTCGGCGACTTGCGCTTTGAGGTGATGCAACGCACCCCACTTGACCAAGCGCTGCATCCAGCGCACACCGACAAAATTGAGCGCAACGGCTTCGTTAACCCAGTAAATGCGCCAGCGATTCAGCCGCTGCATCAGCGGCACATGGGCAAAAAGCCAGCGTTTGAGCGGGCCATGCGGTGCGTCACGCCGAGCCACCACCCAAGGCGGTGTGCGCTGGTACACCGTGAGTTGCGACGCAAGCTTGGCCAACTTGGGTATGAACTGGATGGCGCTTGCACCGGTGCCCACCACTGCGACGCGCTTGCCTCGCAAGTCCACGCTGTGATCCCAGTGCATGCTGTGAAACTGCGGGCCGACAAAATCGCTGCGGCCGGGCAAATCAGGCACAGCGGGTTTGTTGAGCGGGCCCAGCGCCGCGATGACGAAACTGGCGCGCACCTTCTGCGCGGGCACATCACCCGGTGACTTGATTTGCAGCGTCCAAGCCGCGCCGTCAAACTCAAAACCCAAGACCTCGGCATCGCAACGCAGGTGCTTTCGCAAGTCGTGTCGCGCCACCACATCGAGCACATAGGCTTGAATTTCGGGTTGACTGGGGTAGCCGCGCGTCCAGTTGGGGTTGGGCGTGTGGCTCAGCGAGTAAAGATGCGACGGGATGTCGCAGGCGCAGCCCGGGTAGGTGTTGTCACGCCAAGTGCCGCCCACCTCATGCGCGCGCTCGAAAATCACAAAATCAGTGATGCCCTGGCGCTGCAACTCAATCGCAGCCGACAAGCCCCCGAACCCCGCGCCAATGATGGCGACTGTTGTCTCAGTCATCTAAACCCTTAACGACATCAATCGCGTGAATGATCAAGCCCTTTTCGGCTTGATCGGCTTGATCGCATACCTTGGAAGCGATGGCTCGTGGCGTGACCGCCATGCGAACCGCCCGCTTGTCCGTGTTTGGGCGCGTGAATTTCATTGAATTTGTTGGTCTGGCTTTCAATGTGTCGCAGACTTCAATCGTTACGGCACCGCAGGCATGGCTGGATTCGAGTCTAGCAAGGCCAAGATCACTTGCGCGTAAACGCGGTGCCCAAAATCGTTTGGGTGATTGACGCCGTTGCCTGACAAGTCCCAATCCTGCTTGAGTTCCAAAAAAGCCATCCAAATCGATGTCAAGTCAGCCACGGCCACGCCTGGCTCGGCCAGTTCTCTCAAGCGATCCCGGTACTGGGCGAATAGCGCTGGCACCAAGGGCTTCCAGTTGCGATTCCCGACCATCGAAGCCACCAAGATGAATTCACAATCGGGTCGTCTGTGGCGGATATCGGCCATGATTTTTCGAATGTTTGCCTGATATTCGGCCGCTGAACGGCCAGTTGCATCGTTCATGCCGAACCCGATGATGACCAGATCTGGCTTAGGGGCGACGACTTTGTCGATTGATCGCAAAACCCATCGGGTGTCGGTGCCGCCGCGCGACGGGTTGACGAGCGACACCGGGCCTTTGAACTTTTTTTGCAATTGCAGCCGGATCAACTCGGAAAACGCGGGCTGAAACGGAGCCTCGCCAGACAACCCCGACGCATTGGCTCCCGCCGAAATGCTGTCGCCAATGACGACGATTGACAAGGGCTCGCGGCTGACTAATTTAGAGACGGTCCGCGGCAAGGCATTGGGATCAAACTTCGGCGCTGATGCCGTCCACAGATTCAGGGCATGTCGGTATGTAAAACTCGTCTGCATCCGCGCGTACTCCTGCGCAGAGCCAAAGAAGATGTCCCCAAGTTCATCGCGGGATGCCATGTCGTACTTTTGGGAGTTCGAGGGTCGTCGCAGGTCACCGCGAGTAAACGACGCAATCCGCGACCCAGCGGGCAGCACAATTTCGCGAGTACCGGGTTCAAAGTCAAAGTCTTTCCCCAACTCGTATTTCATGTCGCCATTCGAATTGCTGGCTTGAAGCACGCCAAGGATTGGAAATAGGACCTGCGCACGCGCGACGGGCGAGTGTTCATCCCGAATGAACAGAACCGTCTCGCCTTCAACGATTTCACCTTGCCAAAACGGTCGCAGCAGCTCAGGCTGATACACCCACGTGGGCGCTGCTGGACCCTGCGAACCCGCCAAAGTCAAGCAACCAAAGAGTGCGGCGCTGAAAACGCCCCAAGCCACCGCGCGCGGCAAGCATGCAAACCTCATCGACGTTGCCCTTTCTCGGGTGAACTCAGCTCAGGTGAACTCAGTTTGGATTCAATTCAGTCATCCAAACCGCGCACGACATCAATCGCGTCTTCGATGCGGTCAACCGCGTGAATGGTCAAGCCCTCATAGGCTTTGTCGTTTTTCTTGGGCGCGTTGGCTCGTGGCACGACCGCGATGCTAAAGCCCAGCTTGGCGGCTTCTTTGAGCCGCTCCAAGCCGCGAGGAGCTGGTCGCACCTCGCCAGCCAAGCCCACCTCACCAAAGGCCACAAAGCCTTTGGGCAGCGACTTGCTTCGCAAGCTGCTTTGTATGGCGAGCATGACCGCCAAATCGGCCGCCGGCTCGGTGATGCGCACGCCACCGACGGCGTTGACAAACACGTCTTGGTCGGCTGTGCCCACACCGGCGTGGCGATGCAACACCGCCAGCAGCATGGCCAAGCGGTCGCGGTCCAATCCCACACTCAAGCGCCTGGGGCTGGGGCCGCCCGAGTCGACCAAGGCCTGGATTTCGACCAAAAGCGGGCGGGTGCCCTCCATCGTGACGAGGACGCAGGAGCCCGGAACCGGGTGCGAGTGGGTCGATAAAAAGATGGCGCTGGGGTTGCTCACGCCCTTTAGGCCTCGCTCGGTCATGGCAAAAACGCCGATCTCATTCACAGCCCCAAAGCGGTTTTTGATGGAGCGCACGAGCCGAAAGCTCGAATGCGTGTCGCCTTCAAAATACAACACCGTGTCGACAATGTGTTCCAGCACGCGTGGCCCAGCGAGCGTGCCCTCTTTGGTCACATGCCCCACCAAAACCACCGTGCAACCCGTCGACTTGGCCAGCCGCGTGAGCATGGCGGCGCACTCTCGGACCTGTGCCACGCTGCCCGGCGCGCTGGTGAGCTGGTCTGAGTACATGGTTTGGATGGAGTCGATCACCACCACGGCGGGTTGCTCAGACGCGATCGCTCCCATGATTTTCTCAAGCTGAATTTCGGCGACAACCCGCAAAGCGCTGTCGCCAAGGCCCAAGCGGCGCGCACGCAAAGCCACCTGGGCCGCACTCTCTTCACCCGTCACGTACAGGCCGCGCTCGCGTCGGCTCAGCGAGTCAAGGGCTTGCAAGAGCAAGGTTGACTTGCCAATGCCGGGGTCGCCGCCGATCAAGACCACGCCGCCCGCGACCCAGCCGCCGCCCAGCACGCGGTCAAGCTCCTCCACCCCGGTGGGGTTGTGGTTGACGTCTTTGGCGTCAATTTCACTCAAAGTCTGGATGGCACTGGCACCGGCCAAGGCTGCGTAGTTTGAGAGGCGGTTTTTAGACGCACCCAAGCCGCCCGCAGCCGAAGCGGCCTCAACCACGGTCTCGACCATCGTGTTCCATGCGCCGCAATGCGGGCATTTGCCGACCCATTTGGCGCTGGTGCCGCCGCATTCGCCGCAAGAAAATGAAGTTTTGTCTTTTGCCATGTGTGTTGACCCCATTGTCACAGGATGCCCTGCGCGGATTCGTCCTCGCGCATCACGGGCGAGGCTTTGGCCAGCGCCATCCAAACGTGAAAGGGCAGCCGCTCAAGCGCTCGCTTGGGCGCGGGGCGCACGACCTGCAGCCCAGCGTCGGTGAGCTGCATCACGCCGCATTCAGGCGGAATTTCATCGGCCTGCGCAAACGGCTGGGCCTTGGCGTTGTTGCCCAGCACATACCAACACTCACCCCCCATGTCCAAATACGCGGCACGCTTGAGCGGCTTTTTGAGGTCGCCCAGCAAATCCGCGCGGCTGACCTTGATCTCGTGCACGACAGGCTCTAAATAAGCCTGCACGGTCGTGTGGCGTATCGAAAAAACGTCGGGGCAAGCAACCGTCCACACAGCGCTTGCAAGCGCCTCATCCATCACCTGCGCCCGCAACGCCAAGCCGCGCCAAACGATTCGCCCTGCCCGCACCATGTCGCGGGCCACATGGGCAACCAATGCCTCGTGGCTTGAGCGGGCACCTTTGTTTTGCACCAACACACGGGCCAACTGGGTCACGCCAGCATCCGACACCTTCATCGTTTCATGTCCGGTGTCGCTCACCACCCTGGCCAACAAACCCGCCGCCAACAATTCAATCTCCAAATTGTCGTGACGCGGCCAACCCGCTGAGGCGTACACCTCGCGCAGCCGCGTGAAATGCCGTCTTGACAGCGGTGGATGTGCGTCGATCGGATCAGTGGTGGTGGCAACTTCAGACATGAAGCCCTGATTTTGCCTGACGATCTATACAGTAGCATCGCCACATGTCGTCCATTGCCCACCGTGTTGCCGTGCGCGCCCTGTGCGGGTTTACCGCCAAAACGGGCGACTTGGACTTGCGCTTCACGCCCTCGCCCACGGCCCAGCAGGGCATCGACGGCCATGCTGAGGTGGCATCGCGGCGTGGCCCACACTACCAGCGCGAAATTTCACTGACCGCTGTGCAGGGCGATCTCAACGTGCGCGGCCGCGCCGACGGCTACGACCCACAGCTCAACCGACTCGAAGAAATCAAAACCCACCGGGGCGACTTGAGCCGCTTGCCCGAGAACCACCGCGCCCTGCACTGGGCGCAGGCCAAGATCTACGCCGCCATGATGTGCGAAAAGCTGGGCTTAAGCGAGATGCAAGTCGCCCTGATTTACTTCGATGTTGGGCGCAGTTCTGAGACCGTGCTGTGCGAGCAGCATTCAGCCGCCGACTTGGCGGGCTTTTTCACCGCCCAATGCGCCAAATACCTTGCCTGGGCGCAGCAAGAAGCGGCGCACCGCGAAGCGCGAAATGCAGCGCTGCAAACGCTCGCTTTTCCACACCCCGAGTTTCGCCACGGCCAGCGCCGCTTGGCCGAATCGGTCTACAAGGCCAACACCTCGGGGCGGTGCTTGATGCTGCAGGCCCCCACCGGCATTGGTAAAACCGTGGGCACCGTGTTTGCCTCGCTCAAAGCCATGCCCGGCGAGCACATCGACAAACTCTTCTACCTGACTGCCAAAACCCCAGGGCGACAGCTCGCGCTCGACGCGGTGGCGCAACTTGCGCCCCGCGACCAAGCACCCATCTTGCGAACCATCGAACTGGTTGCCCGAGACAAAGCCTGCGAGCACCCCGATTTAGCCTGCCACGGCGACTCATGCCCGCTGGCAAAGGGCTTTTATGACCGCCTGCCCGCTGCCCGCCAAGCAGCCGCCCGAGCCGGCGACCTCAGCAAACCCAAGCTGCGCCAAATCGCTGTCGATCACCACATCTGCCCCTACTACTTGGGGCAAGAAATGGTGCGTTGGAGCGACGTGGTGGTGGGTGACTACAACCACTACTTTGACGTGAGCGCCATGCTACACGGCCTCACCCAAAGCGAAGAGTGGCGCGTGAGCCTCTTGCTCGACGAAGCCCACAACCTGCTTGACCGCGCCCGACTGATGTACACCGCGCAGCTGTCGGCCAGCGCCTTGTTTGCCCAGTCAAAAAGCGCCCCCAAGGCGCTTCGTGCCGCATTTGGCCGCGTGTGTCGCCAATGGCAAACAATGGTCAACCGCCTACCCGATGCCGCCTACCAAACCCTGGACGAGCCGCCCGAGGGCTTGCTCAACGCGCTGCAAAAACTCTGCGCCGATGTGAGCGAGTTTTATGCAGACGAGCCCACCCATGTGGACGCGCGGCTGCAGAGCTTTTACTTTGACGCACTGCATTTTTTGCGCATCAATGACTCATTTGGCACCCACTCACTGGTGGATTTGGTCGATGCTGACGGCGGTAACACCACGCTCACCATCCGAAACGTCGTACCCGGCCCGCACCTTAAAGACCGCTGGCGTGACGCCCTGAGCGCAAGCTTGTTTTCCGCCACGCTCACGCCCCACAGCTTCGTGTCGTCCATGCTCAGCCTGCCTGAGGCCACCGCTTGGGTTGATGTGGACAGCGCCTTCAGCCCCGATCAACTCCAAGTCAGCATCGCAAGACGCATCTCCACCCGATACCGCGACCGCGAGCACTCACTGGCCGCAATGGTGGAACTGATGGCCACCCAGTACCAAGCCAAAAGCGGCAACTATTTGGCGTTTTTCAGCAGTTTTGACTACTTGAACACCGCAGCGCAAGCCTTGGTCGCCGCCCACTCCGACATCCCCGTGTGGCAACAATCACGCAACATGAGCGAAGCCGATCGCGAAGCATTCCTAGCCAAATTCACCCCCACAAGCCAAGGCATCGCTTTCGCCGTGCTGGGCGGCGCATTCGCCGAAGGCATTGATTTGCCCGGCGCCCGGCTCATCGGCGCCTTCATCGCCACACTGGGCTTGGCCCAGTTCAACCCCCTAAACGAGGCCATCAAAGCCCGTGTGCAAACCCACCTCAGCGCCGCCGATCCAGACAGCGCGCCCAACCCCAGGCTAGGCGACGACTACACCTACCTATTCCCCGGCATCCAAAAAGTCACCCAAGCCGCAGGCCGAGTCATTCGCACCCCAACTGACCAAGGTGTCGTCCACCTCATGGACGACCGATTCGGGCGCAATGAGGTGCTGGCGCTGCTGCCGATGTGGTGGCGGGTGGGGGACGTGGGAGGCTTTGGGGGCAGTTCAACGCAGAGGCTCTGAGGCGCTGAGAGCTGAGAAGAGGGGTTTTAGGTGGTTTCAGTGCTTTTTTTAGCACTTAGTCTCTGGATTCATTGGAGTTAATGCTATTACTATTGCAGCGAAATCGGAAGTGAATTCAAGGGAAAATGTCGTAATGCAAAACTTGACCCCCATGTTTTGCTTCAAATCCGTCGTTTGCCTGCCCTCTGAACCCCACCCGCGCCCGCACCATCTTTTTAGCTGCTAAATAAGCAAAGCCCTCTCCACCCGATCTGTCGCTCAAGGCGCAACTGCCGAGGATTGCGAAGGCGTTGCGCGGTAGATCGTTGCTGCGGCTAGCGCCGCTTGCTCTTCATCGCAGTCTTTGCGCTGGTCTTGGCCGTCTTTGCAGCGCCTGCGGCGTTCTTTGGCTTCGCGTCCTTCGCAAAATCCTGCTCGGTGATGAACCCAATGGGTCGCTTGGGTGGCTCGGGTGGTGCGGTCAGCAATTGGCGCATCGACTCCACCAAATCTGCAATGGATTCATCGTGGCTGGAGACCTTGCGCTGAAGCGTGTGAAGCTTCTGCGAAAGTTCGCGGTTTGCAGCCAACATGGATCGCCACTGCACGAACGCTCGCACCACATGCACACTGATTTCGGTGGCGCGCGCACTGTTAAGCAGCGTTGCAGCCATGATTGCACCGTGCTCTGTGAACGCAAGCGGCAAGTACTTGCTATAGCGCCCGCGTCCGGGCTTGCCGCTCCGATCAGTCTCTAAGGTTGCAAATTGCAACCTTAGAGACTGAGCCTCATCCGCATCGAGCTGAAACATGAAGTCTGCCGGAAATCTGGCCAGATTGCGCCGCACTTGCTGGTTGAAGCGTTTGGTTGACTCGCCATAGAAAGCCGCCAAATCCGCATCCATGATGACGCGGTGGCCGCGAACAGTTTGAATGCGCTGGGCGATTTCACCCACGTCCAGAGGAGTGATTTCGCTGCTCGCATTTGTTCTGTTCATGCCCAAGTGTAGGCTTTACGCGTCCGAAAGCAGCAACGCAGGCGGTGACGTTGAATCACCCTAATGTCTCCGTTCTTTCTACGTTCGTTGCTACAGCTTTAGGATTCTTCGCCACCGCAAGGCAGCCGCATCATGCTGCAATACGACCACGAGAAGTGGGGTCTAAAATCTGAAGGGTAGCGGATGCGCGAAGAACGCGCGCAGCCTCACATCATCGCATTTCGTTGGAATCGAGCTCTGGTTTCACTTTAATAGTGATAGCAACAAACCCAAAGAATCCGTTGACCAAGTGCCAAAAAAGCATCGAAAACACCCCAAAACCCTCTTTTCAGCTCTCTGCGGCCTCAGCGCCTGAAGCGTTGAACTGCCCCCCAACACCGATTGAAATATTCGGGCTAGGAGCTGCAACGCCGCTGGGGCGGTTTTGCGTAAGTCCTATGACTAAAATCGGGCTTCGCGCTTGCTGTTTGGGCAAGCGCACACGACTCCAAAAACTGGCAACCCCGACATGAGCACCTCAGAGGTTGTGCGCGACGCACAAAGCACGGCGACCTATAACCCCTTGGCCAAGCAAAAGGCACAGGCGAAGTTGAGCCGGATTCCGATCAAGGTGGAGCAAGGGCCGATGTTGAAGAAGCCGGAGTGGATCCGCGTCAAAGCGGGCTCGCCTTCGACGCGCTTTTATGAGATCAAGGCGATTTTGCGTGAGCACAAGCTGCACACGGTGTGTGAGGAGGCGAGTTGCCCCAACATTGGTGAGTGTTTTGGCAAGGGCACAGCCACTTTCATGATCATGGGTGACAAATGCACCCGGCGCTGCCCGTTTTGCGATGTGGGCCATGGCCGCCCCGACCCGCTGGATGTGGACGAGCCGCTCAATTTGGCTAAGACCATCGCCGCGTTGAAGCTCAAATACGTGGTGATCACGAGTGTGGACCGCGACGATTTGCGTGACGGCGGTGCTGGGCACTTTGTGGCGTGTATTCAGGCCATTCGCGAGCTCTCGCCCTCGACCACGATTGAGGTTTTGGTGCCCGATTTTCGGGGCCGCGATGACCGTGCGCTGCAAATTTTGACCGCCTCGCCGCCTGACGTGATGAACCACAACCTGGAGACGACCGCGCGGCTGTACAAAGAGGCGCGCCCGGGTTCAGACTATGCGTTTAGCCTGAATTTGCTGAAGAAATTCAAGGCTTTGCACCCCAAGGTGCCAACCAAGAGCGGCATCATGGTGGGCTTGGGTGAGACGGATGAGGAGATTTTGCAAGTGATGCGCGACATGCGAGCCCACGACATCGACATGCTGACGATTGGGCAGTATTTGTCGCCGTCGCTGTCGCATTTGCCTGTGCGCCGCTATGTCCACCCCGACACGTTCAAGATGTTTGAGGCCGAGGCTTACAAAATGGGCTTTGTGCATGCCGCTGTGGGCGCGATGGTGCGCAGCAGCTACCACGCCGACGAGCAAGCCCACGCCGCTGGCGTAGGCGACGCACCGGTTTAAGGCCGCGATGAGTGGCTTCACGCTGGATTTCTCTAGCTTGCAATCGCACCTAGGCGACGCAACCTTCAAGCGGGCGCGAGAGGTTTACGTGACCCAACAGGTGCGGCCAGACTTCAAAGTCACCCGGCGCGATGGCGGCTCCTGGCAGCTGGAGAGCGTGGTCGGTGGCAGCAACCGCGAGCGCTATCAGGTTGAGATTGACATGGAGGTCGACGACGCGGGCGTCATCAGCAGCTTTGACTCGAGCTGCTCCTGCCCCGTTGGCCACAACTGCAAGCACGCGGGTGCTTTGGCCATGAAGGCGGCGTATGCCGACGGCGGCGTGCGCCAAAACGCACCGGCGAAGCCCGTGCACGGCCCCATGGTCGATGGTGCAGCTTTCGCAGCGATTGAGCGTTTCATCGCGAAACGAAATCAGTTGGCCGGTTTGGTTGCTGAGACCAGCGCACGACCGCCCCCACCCCCGCCGCCCAGCGCCGCCGAGCAGCTAGACCATGGCGTGTCTCAATGGTTGGACTTGTTTGGTGCCAGCGACGAGTCGCAAACTGGTCAGGGTAGTGCAGACGTGGCAGACGAAATCGATGCCAGCGACGGCGCGGATGTTGTTTTGTTCATGCTGAAGACCACCAGTGTCGGTGTGCAACAGCGACTCCAAATGTCTTGCGTGACGACGCGCAAACTCAAAAGCGGCCAATGGGGCAAGCGCCGCGTGCTGCGAGACTTGTCGCCTCGGCGAGACACGCCAGAGGCCAATGAGGTCATTCAACTCATGCAGACCTTGGCACGCGCCGAGGAACGCAGCTACTACTACAGCGGCTATGGCAGCGGCGCACAGGCTCATTTGACGGGCGAAACCGGGCTTTTGGCGCTCAAACTGGCAGCGGCGACTGGGCGGCTTTATTGGGGCTCGTTTGATGGCATGCTGGGCGAGCCGATGAAGTTTGCCCAACCCCACGCCCTGACTTGGGCCTGGACGAGCAAGCCCTCGCCGCACAACACCGACACCTTGTGGCAACTCGTGCCCTCGGTACCCGACCACCCCAACGCGCTGCTGCTCCACCACGGCATGACGGTTTGGGTGGATGCCGAAGTGGCCTTGCTCGGCCAGCCACAAGCCAGCGGCATGACCGAGACGCGCTTACAAGCCCTCTTGCAAACGCCTGCCATCCCCGAGACCAGCTGGCTGCGTCACGAAGGCGCGTTGTTGCGCCAATTTGCAGGTTTGCCGCTGCCGCCCATTGGTAACGCGCCGGTTGAGTGGCGCGGCATCACGCCCACCGCGCAGGTGCGCATACAAGCCGCATTCGGTGCGCAGCGCACCAGCCATGGCCTGGCATTTGCGACGCTGCGGTTTGAGTACCGCAATGACGCCGCGCTTGACGACGTCAAAAGCGGATTTTGGCCCCATCAAGCGAGCCCGGTTTTACTGACTGCCGACGCCGCAGGCCCAAGCTTGGCCGGCGATGCCGTGGCGGTGCCCAACCGCATCATGTTGCACCGCGACTTGGCGACTGAGAACGCGGCGCGCCACGCGCTGGAGGCGCTGGGCTTGAGCGGCAACCGCGACGGCAGATTCTCGGGCTCGCCGCTTGTCCCGATCATGCTCCAGCCGTGGCTGAAGTGGGCTGACGATGGGTTTTCGGCGTTCAAGGCGGCGGGCTTTGACGTGGAGGTGGACGACAGCTTGCGCGACTGGGTCGCCCGGGCCGACGATCTGCACGCCCATGTGGTTGGCGACGACGCAGATGACGACTCGGCCTCGACTTGGTTTGATTTGTCTTTGGGGCTTGAGATCGACGGGCAGCGCGTCAATATTTTGCCCGTGCTGCCTTCGCTGGTGGCCGCTTTCGGTGAGCACACCGGTCGCCAGTTTCCCGATCACGTGTTTGTGCCGCATCCGCAAGACCCGGCCACACGCTGGCTGCGGGTGCCGACCGACGCCATTCGCCCGTGGCTACAAGCGTTGATTGAACTGCTCGACGCAAACCCCAAGCTCGCGCAGGGCGACAGCATGCGACTGTCGCGCTTTGATCTGCTTCAATTGGGTGCAGGCGCGCGCTGGAGTGGTGCCAGTCGAATGCGCGAACTGCTCACCAAGCTGGCGGGCGGGGCCAACGCGCTGCAACCGGTTGCGCAACCCACCAGCCTCATGGCGGCGCTTCGGCCCTATCAATCAGAGGGTTTGAGTTGGTTGCAGTTTTTGCGTGAAAACAGCTTGGGCGGTATCTTGGCTGACGACATGGGCTTGGGCAAAACCGTGCAAACCCTGTCGCACATCTTGGTTGAGAAGGAGTCAGGGCGGCTCACGTCGCCAGTTTTGATCGTTTGCCCGGTGAGCGTCATGGGCAATTGGATCAAGGAAACCGCGCGCTTCACGCCCAGCTTGAAGCTGCTCAACATCCACGGCACCGACAGACAGGCGCAGTTCACATCCATTGCCGCACACGACATCGTGCTCACCTCGTATGCGCTTTTGGCTCGCGACCGCGACGAGTGGCTCAAGACAACTTGGTCGATGGTGGTGCTTGATGAAGCTCAAAACATCAAAAACGCCCACACCCAAGCCGCACAAGTCGCCAGCGAACTGCGCAGCCGCCAACGCCTGTGCCTGACCGGCACACCCCTCGAAAACCACTTGGGCGAGCTGTGGAGCTTGTTTCATTTTCTGATGCCGGGATTCTTGGGCAGTTCGGCGGGCTTTAAAAATCTGTTTCGCACACCGATTGAAAAGCACGGCGATACCGAGCAATTGACGCGATTGCGTCAGCGAATCACGCCGTTTTTGCTGCGCCGCAGCAAGCACGACGTGGCCGTGGAGTTGCCCGACAAGATCGAGTCCATCAGCAGCGTGGCGTTGAGTGGCAAGCAGGCTGATTTGTACGAGACGATTCGGCTCGCAACCGAGAAAAGCGTGCGAGACGCGCTCACCACCAAGGGTTTGGCGAGGTCGCAAATTCAGGTGCTGGATGCCTTGCTCAAGCTGCGCCAAGTGTGCTGCGACCCGCGTTTGGTACCCACGACCAGCGCCAAGGCGGTCAAAGAGTCAGCCAAGCTCGACATGTTGATGGACATGCTGCCCCAGTTGATTGAAGAAGGTCGCCGGGTGCTCGTGTTTTCGCAGTTCACCAGCATGTTGTCGTTGATCGAAGACGCGCTGTCCAAACGCGGCATGCGCTGGGTCAAGCTCACCGGGCAAAGCCAAAAGCGAGAAGCCATCATTGAGCGCTTCACGTCGGGCGAGGTGCCGCTGTTCCTCATCAGCCTCAAAGCCGGTGGTGTGGGCTTGAATTTGCAGCAAGCCGACACCGTCATCCACTACGACCCGTGGTGGAACCCCGCCGTTGAAAACCAAGCCACCGACCGCGCCCACCGTTTGGGCCAAACCAAGCAGGTGCTGGTCTACAAACTGGTCGCCAGCGGCACCATTGAAGAGCGCATGCTCGCGCTGCAAGAGCGCAAAGCAGCACTTGCCGAAGGCGTCTTGAGCGGCTCGCAAGCCCGCAAGCAGGCTTTGTTTACCGAAAGCGACGTGGCAGAGCTGCTCAAGCCGTTGGGGGCCTGAAATCGGGCAGTTCAACCCAAATTTCACGACTTTTTGGCCATTGGTCTGCGATTTTATTGAGTTCGTTGCTACGATATTAGGAGTGCTTGGCAGGGCACGCAAGTACTGAAAATTAAAGAGTTGGGCTGGCATTGGCGATGTTGAGATTGCATTATCATTAATGCCATGAAATCACCTTTGTCTACCTCCCGGGCTCTTGTCGCGATCACGTGGCTTGGGCTTTTGCTCGCGAAACCCATTCAAGCACACGGCATTTGGTTTGCTGAACGGTCCAGCCAAACCGCCATCATCTATGGCCACGGCGCAGAAGACTCGGATCCCATTCGCCGCATCGACAAATTCAAAGAGATTGGCGCGCTGGATTCAACAGGCAAGGTGCTACCTGCGGCTTGGAGAAAAACCGATCATTTGCTGATTGCCGACGTTGCCAAGGATGCGGCCATCGTCACTGGCACGCTGGACAACGGTTTTTGGAGCAAGTCGCCCGAGGGTAAATGGATTGCCAAAGGCCGCGACGAGGTGCCAGCAGCGACTGAGAGTGGGCGCTACTTAAAGTACACCACCCACATCCGGGCTGACCTGAACCAGCCGCTCGCACCCATCGTCGGGCATCGTCTCCAAATCTTGCCACTGCAAGCCAAATTGCCGCACCACATCAACGACATGATGACCGTGCGCGTGCTGTTCGACGGCAAACCCGTGGCAGGGGCCAAGTTCATTCGCGACTACCTCGGCGACCCAGACGCCAAGGCTACCGTAACTAAAAAAGACGGCTTGGTGAGCTTTCGGGTGCGAAATCAGGGGCTCAACGTACTTGCCGTGGCCTACGACGCGCCCACTGAAGATGCGGCCAAAGCCGCTAAGACGGGCATGCACGCCACGCTCAGCTTCGCCGTTAAGCACGCTCCGGAGTAAAACCATGCGTCAACATCTTTCTGCGTGCGCGCTTGCCGCAACCGCATGCTGCACCGCTAACGCCCAAACGACCACCCCAGCAGCGACATCTGTTGCGCCCGTCGTGCAGACCAACGAACGGATCGAGGTCGTTGGTCGCGGGGCCGTCGGCAGCTACCACGCCAGCGACACCGAAGGCACGAAGACCACGCTTTCGCTGCGCGAGTTGCCGCAAGCCGTGCGCGTGATGTCGCGTCAAACGCTGGACGATTTGGGCGCTGTTCGACTCGATGATGTGCTGGACTACGCGGGCGGGGTATCGCGGCAAAACCATTTTGGTGGTCTGTGGGACAACATCGCCATTCGCGGCTTTGCGGGTGATGTCAACAACGGAATGGCGCTCTTGCGCGATGGCTTTGCGTCAAACCGAGGGTTCAACGCACCCCGCGACCTGGCCAATATTGAGCGAGTCGAATTCATCAAAGGCCCGGTGGCGGCGCTTTACGGGCTGAGCGAGCCGGGCGGCACGATCAATTTGGTGACCAAGAAGCCGAGATTCACCGCCGCCAACTCAATTGAGGCCTACGTCGGGAGCTTTCAGTCCAACCGAATCTCGTTGGATTCCACCGGCCCACTGTCGCAGCAGTGGGCTTATCGATTGAACGTGGCACTCGAAGACAAAGGCAGCTTCAGGGACACCTTGAAAAGCCGCCGCGAATTTGTTGCTCCCGCACTGACTTGGCAGGCCACACCCGGCACCCGACTGACCTACAACGGCGAATGGATGCTGCACCAAACCCCGCTGGATCGAGGCATCGTTGCGGTCAATGGCAAGCTGGGCGACGTGCCCCGAGAGCGCTTCACGGGCGAGCCCGCGGATGGGTCGATGAAGGTGCGCAATCAAACGCACCACTTGGGCGCGTCGCATGCGCTGTCACAGGCATGGACACTCACCGCGCAACTGGCCAGCAAGACCGGAACGCTGGATGGATTTTCTACCGAGCCCAATGCCACTTTGCAAGCGGACGAACGCACCCTGCGCAGGCAGCGCCGGTTTCGCGACTACAGCTCCGACGACTTGAGCTGGCAAACCGAAGCGAGAGGTTTACTCGCCATCGGTGGCATGTCTACCGAGGTGTTGTTGGGGGTTTCGGGCCACCGTTTCGAAATCTCGCAGGTGATGCGCCGAATCAACCCCAGCGCGACCGCGCCTTATGCAATTGACGTTTTTGCCCCGGTTTATGGTCAGGCGCAGCCCATACCTGCACCCAACACCGACTCGCTGGAACAACAACGCGGCACAGCCGCTTTTGCGCAAGCCGTGCTCACACCGCACACCGACTGGCGTGTGCTGATCGGGCTGCGAACGGATCGGTACTCGCAAACGCTGCTCAACCGACGCACGGGCGGCGTGGCGCAGCAAACGCCAAACGCCACGACGCCTCGCGTGGGCATCTCGTACTTGGCCACGCCGCAATGGAGCGCATTTTTCAATGTGGGCCGCTCGTTCAGACCCAATGGCGGCGTCGATGTGGCGGCCAAGAGTTTTGAACCTGAGCGCGGCAACGCTGCGGAATGGGGCCTGAAGTGGGAAAACACGGCCAAAACCATGGGCGCAACCGCGGCGGCCTACCGAATCATCAAACGCAACGTATTGACCGCCGACCCGGTGAACGCGGGCTTCTCAATCGCTGCGGGAGAGGTGGTGAGCCGTGGAATCGACATCGACTTGTCGGGTCAACTATCGAGCCAATGGCGCGTCAACGCGAGCCTCTCGGTGGTGAATGCGTCAGTCGAACGCGACAACACCTTGGCGCAGGGTTTTCGGTTGCTCAACATTCCGCGCACCAATGCCAGCGTTCTCTTGATGCACTCGGGCACCGTTGCCGGCATGCCCTACAGCGCGGGCGGCGGCATGACCCACTCCAGTGCACGCTTGGGCGAGTCGTACACGCAGGCCCAGGCGAAGCTGGGGGCGACGGCATTTGACCTGCCTGCCTACACCTTGGCTAAATTGAGCGGCCACCTCACGCTAAGCCGTGTTTGGCGCATGACAGCGGACCTCGACAACGCCTCAGATGTCACCTATTACGCCAACTCGTTTCAGCGAACCTGGGTCATGCCGGGCACGCCAAGAACCCTTACCCTGGGCGTGCAGGCTAAATTTTGACGGCATTGCGTTCGCATGGTCGCATGGTCGCGTGGTCGCGTGGTCGCGTGGTCGCGTGGTCGCGTGGTCGCGTGGTCGCATGGTCGCGTGGTCGCCTGATCGCGTTGACACACACGGCGCAACTAAGCGGGCGCGGCGAGCAGGCAGTCGCTGCAATGTCCATACAAGGTGATGTCGTGGTCAAGCACTTGGAACCCAGCAGGCGCGAGGTGACGCAGATCCCCCGGACACGCGTGCACATCAAACACCCGCGCACACAGCTGGCATTGAAAGTGATGGTGGTGGTCGTGATGACCATGGCCAGCCAGCTCGTAGCGCGGGTTTTCTCCGGGCAACTCAACCACCTGAAGCTGCGCGTCATCAACTAACGCCTTGAGGGTGCGATAAACCGTTGCAAGCCCCAACCCAGCCACATCTGATTGCGCGGCAAACAACACCTCTTGGGGCAGCAGCGGGCGCGCTGCCTGGGCAATGGCTTGGCGAATGGCGGCGCGCTGGCGAGTGGTACGTTCCATGGTGCAGAGCCTACTCCCTCAGCGAGCCACCGCGCCGCGCATCTCAATCGCCAACGCGCAATTTAGGCCAATCAGCGCTTCGCAGCCCTATCTGCCGGGTGGTTTCGACGCGATTTACGCCTCTGGTCTCCGTATTTATTGGATCAGATGCTACATAAATGATATCTAAGACATTCGCTTGAGTCGGTGAAACTCCCATGCGTTTGTAACCAAGTTACACGATAATGACGCACCAGCACCTTTGAGAGTTACCCATGCCACGCCACGCCACCAAAATTGTTGCCACCCTCGGGCCTGCGTCAAGCGACCCCGCGTTGTTGGAGCAAATGATCCGCTCGGGCGTGAATGTGGTGCGCCTCAATTTCAGCCACGGCAAGGCACAAGACCACATCGACCGCGCTCAAATGGTGCGAGCTGCCTCGATTCGGGCGGGGCGCGAGGTCGCGATCATGGCTGACTTGCAAGGGCCAAAAATTCGCGTGGGTAAGTTTGCTGAGGGCAAGGTCATGCTCGTGCAGGGCGAGAAATTCGTACTCGACGGCGAGCGCACGGAGTTGGGCGACATCCACGGCGTGGGGCTTGACTACAAAGAGCTGCCGCGCGACGTCAAAGCTGGCGACACCTTGCTGCTGAACGACGGCTTGATCGTCTTGGTGATTGACGCGGTGGTCGGCGAGGCGGTGCACACCACAGTCAAAATCGGCGGCGAACTGAGCAACAACAAAGGCATCAACAAGCAAGGCGGTGGGCTGACCGCACCCGCGCTGACCGCCAAAGACATGGACGACATCAAGACCGCCATGTCGTTCCAAGCAGACTACGTGGCCGTGAGCTTTGCCAAAAACGCCACCGACATGGAAATGGCCCGCCAGCTTTGCAACGTGGCTGCAGCTGAGTTCAAGCACCGCCCGGCCTTGATTGCCAAGATCGAGCGTGCTGAGGCGATCCCCGTGCTGGAATCGATCATCCGCGCCAGCGACGGCATCATGGTCGCGCGGGGCGATTTGGCCGTTGAAGTCGGCAACGCGGCTGTTCCGGCGCTGCAAAAACGCATGATCAAGCTCGCGCGCGCCAACGACAAAACCGTCATCACGGCCACGCAAATGATGGAGAGCATGATCACCAACCCCGTGCCAACACGCGCCGAGGTGAGTGATGTGGCCAATGCGGTGCTGGACGGCACCGACGCCGTCATGCTGTCGGCCGAGACCGCAGCGGGCAAATACCCGCTTGAGACGGTGCAGGAAATGGGGCGCATTTGCGAAGCCGCAGAAGACGCTGAGCACTTGGAGCTTGATGCCGACTTTGGAGCCAAGGATTTCACCCGCATCGACCACACCATTGCCATGGGCGCACTCTTCACCGCGCACCACCTCAATTGCAAAGCAATCGTCGCACTGACCGAGAGCGGCTCGACCGCGCTTTGGATGAGCCGCCACCGCATCCGCATCCCCATCTACGCCCTCACGCCCAAACTGGCCACGCAGCGCAAACTGGCCCTGTACCGAGGCGTTCGCCCGCTTTTGGTGGACATCAAAGCTGACCGCGACCAAGCGCTAACCCAGGCCGAGGAACACCTCAAACGCCGGGGCATCATCAAATCAGGCGACATGTACGCCATCACCTGCGGCGAACCCATGGGCGCGCCGGGTGGCACCAACATGCTCAAAATTGTTCAGGTGAGCTGATTTCATGAACAGCCTGATGCACGCGAATCGCGCCGCTTCGGCGGCTGTCATCGCACTTGCCGCATCGGTTTTGCCAGCAAAGGCGGCAGACGAGCCAGTCATTGCATCGTTTTTTGTGACCAGCGTCAGCTTGGGGCACGGAGGCAAGCTGGGCGGGCTTGACGGGGCTGACCGCCACTGCCAATCGTTGGCGGCAAAAGTGGGGCTTGACGACAAGGGCGCATCGACTTGGCGGGCCTATTTGAGCGTGCAATCGAACGCATCAACCCAAACCGTGAACGCAAAAGATCGCATTGGCAACGGGCCGTGGCACAACACCAAGGGGGCGCTGATCGCAACGTCGGTCGCAGATTTGCACAGCGCAGCCAATCGCATCAGCAAAACCACGGCCTTGAACGAGTCAGGCGAGCCAACACCGGGGCGGATGCACGACATGTTGACGGGCACCCGAATCGACGGCACCGCGCCGTCGCCACTTGACCCCGACATGACTTGCAAAAACTGGACGAGCGATGCAAATGACGGCGCGGCTTTGGTCGGGCATCATGACCGCGCAAGCGCCATTCGCGAAGACTGGGCAAGCTCGTGGAACTCAGCCCACATGAGCCGAGGCTGCAGCACGCAGAAGCTGAGCGAGTTGGGCAGCGGCGGGCTCTTCTATTGCTTCAAGGTGATGCAGAGGTAGGCCGATCACTTTGGGGATAAATTCGGCTTGTTTTTGACCAATTTTGAATGAAATATGGCCTCGGTCGCCGAATTCATTGAGTTTGTTGCTATGAATTCTGACAACAAATCAAGACATCAACTCAAGGCATCAAGGGGATTGACCACTCCTTGGTTCGGGCTTTGGTGAAGCCGCCGTCGACTGATCGGCCGACAAAAACCAGTGTGGCGACGTCCGTTTTGTTCTCGGCAACCGCCACACAGCGCATGGGTGAGTCGTCCCAAGGCGAGCGATACTGCGGCGCGCTTTGGGCCATCCAAGCCGCACAGCCCGCTGAGGTCGACCCTGTTTGTCTCATCGCCGTTCGCGCTGCGATCAAACGGGCGAAGCCGTCGATGTCATGCAACTTCTCTTTGTAGCCGCTGTAACCCGCCGCGACGATTTGGTTGAGTACGCCGCTCACAAGCACTCCCCCGATGTTGAGCCAACTCTTCGGATGCCAAACTGGGTGCGGGTGGGCAAAACGCTCAACTTGGCTGCGCAGCGCCACTTGATTGGCCGCCCACGCTGCGGGCGCCAGCTTGGCTGCTTGTGCCATCGCGTCGAACGCTTCAAATTGGCTGTTGGTTGTGGCGTTGGGTTGAGTCAGGGCATCGGGCAAGGCCGCAACGAACTCGCTGAGACCGGGGTGCTCCATGAAGTGCGCCCAACTCGCGCCCTGTTTCATTTCGCGCAAGAGGTTGGCTTGAGTCCGGTATTGCGCTGCCAGCGCCGCCGACAAATCACCCCAGCCAGTCGGCCGCTCCAACAGCATCGCCACCCAAGACTCGCTTTGATCAACGCGCAAAGCGGACTTGCCCAAGCTCGGGTTGCGCAGCAGCTGCTCGACTGGCCTGAGAACCGATTCGCGCCAAATGCTCAAGCCAATCATCGCGCCGATCAGCGACGCACTGTCGGCGACCATGCGCTTGGCAAATCGGTCAATTCTAGAAAAACACGCCAAGCTGCCGTCCCACAACCCATCTAGCGCCAAGAGCGCGCATCGGGCCGCGTCGAGTTTGGCGGGTTTGACAATCTGCGAGTACGACATCAAGTCCGAATCTGGCACGTCTCGCGCAACGAAGTTGGGGTGATCGCGTATTTGCTCGTATCGGGCAAACACTGTTGCGTGACGTTCGAGCGCAGCAGTGATGGTCTGGCGACGGCTGGATAGATCGGCAACCAATGTGTCTGCGTCTGTCGGGCCGAGTGAATTGATGGCCAGCTCTGGCAGCTCATTGGGGATCTTGACCTGATCGTAGAGCTTGCGCCTTTGCGCATCGCTCAGGTGTCGATTGGCTGCAAAAACATCGCTGATTTGCCCAGCAAGCTGCTCGCCGACCACTGAGAAGTCTGCGCCGTCCTTGGCCATCAGGCCAAGGGCCCAGTGGTAAGCGTTGCCCTCAGTCGCACGCCCCGGCGGCGGCCACTGCAGCGCTGCGCGCACCTGCGGGCTCAGTGGTGGATCAGTGGCACGACCAATGGCAGTCAACCCAATCACCGCGCCAAACAACGCGAGCAGCCCCCAGCCGATGAATTTGACCACCTTGGTCAGTCGTCCCCGCCACATGGCGGCCGCAACGGGTGCGGAGTTTGAAAAGGAGGCTTGAGTCATGTCACTTTGATGAGAAATATGCCAATGGTCTCTGTTTTTATTGGGCTTTCTGCTATACAAATATGAGTGATGAGACGGCCCCCCTATTTGCATTTGCCGGTCGCCGCATCAAAAACCAGCTTGGGCAGGGCCAACAAGCCACCGCCCGGGGACTTGATGCTGCCATCGTCTTGCTTGGCGGTACCGATGCAATCGGGCTTTTTGGCGTCGATCACGCCTTGCTCAATTTGGGTGGTGGCCAGCCCACGGCGCAGTTGCTCATTGGCCATGTCGGACAGACTGCGCGATTTGGCAGGTGTGGCGTAGGGCCCCCGCAAACTGGGCAGTTGCAGGTTCAACGGGCGAGGGGTTAATGCGCCTGCGCTCGGTGTGCCACCCGCGCCAGATCCTGAACCTGGCGCGGCAGCAGGCCCATTGCCAACCCCAAAACCAACACCAGTTCCGCTACCCGTTCCAGTACCCGTGCCCGCTCCCGTGCCACCGGCTCCCGCACCCAAGCCCCCTGCCGCGGTACCGCGCCCGCTGGCGGGCACGCTGAGCGAGGGCGGTAGCCCCGCAGGCAAACCCGCACCCGGCGCGACGGGGACATTGACAATGACTTGAATGGGCGCGGGTGTTGAGGTGGTTACCGGCGTGGGTGGTGCAGGTGGTGCGGGTACGGGCGTTGGAGCTGGGGTTGGAATTGGCGTTGCCGCCGGCGCAGGCGTTGGTGCCGCAGCCACTGGCTTTGGCGGCGCAGACAAGGTGATTTCGACCACCACTGGTGCGGGGGTCGGCACCGGCGCAGGCACCGGCGCTGGGATCGGCGCTGGGATCGGTGCTGGGATCGG
>JANOPN010000003.1:0-8840 GCA_031421855.1 Comamonadaceae bacterium | reverse complement strand
AGGGTCATCCACGGACTGTGATGATCGCGCTGGCCGGGTGTCCAGCTCATTTGGATGTTGCGAATCACCCGCTCAGGGTGAGGCATGAAGGCGGTGAAGCGACCGTCAAAGGTGGTCACGCCCGTCAAACCACCGCCGCTTCCGTTGGGGTTGGCCGGGTAGCGAGTTGTGAGCAAGCCTGCGTTGTCCGTGAATCGCAAGGCCGCAATGACTTGCGCGGCATCGCCTCGCCCACCTTGCGCGGGGTCAAAGTTGGCAAACCCTTCGCCGTGAGCCACCGCGATTGGCGCGCGCAGCCCGCTCAAGCCGCTGAAGAAGATGCTGGGGCTGGTTTGCACCTCAACCATGCTGAGCCGTGCCTCAAACCGTTGGCTTTGGTTGTGGGTAAACCGGGGCCAGGCCTGAGCACCGGGGATCATCTGCGCCAACTCGCCAAACATTTGGCAGCCGTTGCACACGCCCAGGGCAAAGGTGTCTGGCCGCGCAAAAAACGCCGCAAATTGGTCAAACAACACGGCATTGAACAAAATACTGCGCGCCCAACCCACGCCAGCACCCAAGGTGTCGCCATAAGAGAAGCCGCCGCAGGCGACCAAACCCTGAAAATCACTCAGGCGCGCCCGGCCCGCTTGCAAGTCACTCATGTGGACATCGACGGCGTGGAATCCGGCCAGGCTGAATGCATAGGCCATCTCAATATGCGAATTGACGCCTTGCTCGCGCAAAATCGCCACCCGTGGGCGCGTCAGCAGCACACTTGCGTCTTCATTTTTGATAGCACCCGAGTCAATAGAATCGACGACCAATGGCACATTTTGCTCAAAAATGCTTGGTTTAACCGCCTCGGGCACATGAACATGCAACCCAGGGTCGCTGATGTCGGCTGTTTGCGCATGTTCGGCGTCCGCGCATTGCGGGTTGTCTCGTTGTTGGTTGATTTTCCAACTCACGCCGTCCCACACTTGCATGAGGTCAGCCAGCGGCGCGCTGAACTGCTCTTTGGCATCGCGCCACACGCTTAAGCGGCCCTTGCCGTGGTCTGACACACTCGAATCGGGTCTGGTTTTGCCAATGAAATGCACCAGTTGGCTTAACCGATGTTCGCGCAACACCGCCATGACCTGTGCTCGCTGGTCGGTGCGAATCTGCAATACGACACCGAGTTCTTCGTTAAAAAGAGCCTCGATGCTGGCTTGGTCACGCTGCGCACCCATGTGAGTGGCCCAGTTTTTGGCGTCCCCCATGTCCATGCGGCTGTCCGAGATGCCGTCGCCGTCAATCAGCAAGGTGTCAACGTTGATGGCGACACCCACGCGCCCAGCAAAAGCCATCTCGGCTACAGCGGCAAACAAGCCCCCGTCTGAGCGGTCGTGGTAGGCCAAAACCAAACCAGCCTCGCGCAAAGCGTTGACGCCCGACACCAAGGCGACCAAATCCGCCGGATCGCTCAAGTCGGGCACGGTGTCACCAAACTGCTCCAAGCTTTGGGCGAGCACGCAGCCGCCCATGCGTCGCTTGCCACGGCCTAGGTCAATCAATATCAGCGAGCTGTCAAGCTCACGGTCAAGCTGCGGCGTGAGCGTGCCACGCACGTCGCTCAGGGTCGCAAAGGCCGTGACGATCAGGCTGACCGGCGACACCACCGAACGATCGGCACCGTCGGCGGCTTGCCATTTGGCGCGCATGGACAACGAGTCTTTGCCCACCGGAATGCCAACACCCAAAGCCGGGCACAGCTCAAGCCCCACGGCTTTCACGGCATCAAAAAGCGCCGCATCTTCGCCCGGCGCGCCACAGGCTGCCATCCAGTTCGCGCTGAGTTTGACGCGCTTGAGATCAATCGGCGCGGCCAACAAGTTAGTGATCGCTTCAGCCACCGCCATGCGGGCGCTTGCCGCCGCGCTGGCCACAGCAAGCGGCGTGCGCTCACCCATAGCCATGGCCTCGCCCGCAAAGCCCGAAAAGTCAGCCAAAGTCACGGCGCAATCGGCCACCGGCACTTGCCAAGGGCCGACCATTTGGTCGCGGTGCGTCAAGCCGCCCACGGTTCGGTCGCCGATGGTGATGAGAAAGCGCTTGCTGGCCACTGTCGGGTGGGCCAGCACCTTGACCACAGCGTCCGCCAGGCTCACGCCCTCCAGGCTCAGCGGCAGCAGCGCTGGAGCGTGGCGACGCACATCGCGCAGCATGCGCGGCGGCTTGCCCAAAAGCACATCGAGCGGCATGTCAACCGCTTTGACTTGCGCATTGCCCAAGCTCAAGTTGCGAGCTTGGGTCGCGTGGCCGACAACGGCAAACGGCGCACGCTCGCGCTCGCAAATGGCCGCAAACTCGGCCAAACGCTCGGGCGCAATGGCCATCACGTAACGCTCTTGGCTCTCGTTGCTCCAAATCTCTTTGGGCGACAGCCCGCGCTCCTCAAGGGGGACGGCATCCAAGTCAAAGTCGGCGCCACGGCCCGCGTCGTTAACCAACTCGGGAAAAGCATTGCTCAAGCCGCCTGCGCCGACATCGTGAATCGACAAAAGCGGGGTGTTTTCGCCCATCGCGTTGCAGGCGTTGATGACCTCTTGGGCGCGGCGCTGAATCTCGGGGTTGCCGCGTTGCACGCTATCGAAGTCAAGCGCCGCTGCGTTTTGGCCGCTGGCCATGGAGCTGGCCGCGCCACCCCCCATACCGATGCGAAAGCCGGGGCCGCCCAACTGAATCAGCAGCGTACCGGCTGGAAAGGCAATTTTGTGGGTCAACCGCGCATCGACCACACCCAAACCACCCGCAATCATGATGGGCTTGTGGTAGCCGCGCCGCTGCCCCTCAACCGTGGCCTCAAACTCGCGAAAATAACCCAGCAAATTGGGGCGACCAAACTCGTTGTTGAACGCCGCGCCACCCAATGGCCCGTCGATCATGATCTGCAAGGCGCTGGCGCTGCCTGCGGGTTTGCCAAAGTCGGCTGGCAATTGGTGGGGCAGATCAAGCCCCAAGCGCGACACCGTGAACCCGGTCAATGCCGCCTTGGGACGCGATCCGCGCCCAGTTGCGCCCTCGTCGCGGATTTCGCCGCCCGCACCCGTGGCCGCACCCGAAAACGGGCTGATGGCGGTGGGGTGGTTGTGGGTTTCAACCTTCATGAGCACGTGCTGCTCAACGCTACTATTTTGATAGCTGCCAGCCCAATGAATCCGGTGACCAAGTGCCGATTTCTCATCAGAAACACCAAAAACCGACCCAAAACCGGCAATTCGGTGCCCTTGCATGATCGCGGCGTTGTCCGAGTAGGCGACCACCGTGTGTTGTGGGCTGATTTTCTCGGTGTTGCGGATCATGCCAAACAGCGTGTGCGGCTGAGCCACGCCGTCAATTGAGAAGTCGGCGTTGAAGATTTTGTGGCGGCAGTGTTCTGAATTGGCCTGCGCAAACATGGTCAGCTCGGCATCGCTGGGGTTGCGGCCCAGCGCGGTAAACGCGTTGACCAAATAGTCAATTTCGTCAGCGGCCATGGCCCACCCGAACTGGGTGTTTGCACGCGCCAAGGCCTCTCGGCCCTGGCCCAGCACATCAACCCGCTGCAAAGTTTGGGCATCGACTTCGTCAAAAAGATGGCGCAGCTCAGTGGCGCTGGGCAACACACACTCGGTCATGCGGTCATGCAGCAGCGCGCCGATGGCGCTGGCTAAAGGCGCATCGACACCCGATCGCCCCAGCAAACTGCTCTTAAACTGCAAGCCAAACTCGGTGGCGCGCTCCACACGACGCACCGGCAAGCCGCAGTTGCGGGCAATGTCGGTGGCTTTTGATGCCCAAGGCGACACCGTGCCAAGCCTGGGCGCAACAACGACGGTCAAGTCGGCATCAAACGCCGACACCATTGGCGCGCCGTAGGTGAGCAGCTCGTGAACCTTGGCCAAATCTGGCGCGTGTTCGGCCGGGTCAAACGCCACGACGTGGACGACCTGCGCCTTCAAACCCTGAACACGGGGGGCGATCGACTGAATTTGCCCTAAAAGCTGCCGCAAGGCGTGCGGGGCCAGCGCTTGCCCGCCCTTCAAAACATGAATATCGAGCGGTCGGTTCAAGCGGGCGGGTGTCGTCATGCCCGCATTGTAAAAAACCGGCCCACCGGCCATGTATGCAGCAGCGCGAAACTACTTCGCTGCGTTTGCAAAAAACAACTGCTCACCGCCAATTTTGTAGCCAGCGATGCTGTCTTGGCCCTCGTTCGAGACCAGCCACGCAACAAACTTTGCCGCGTCAGCCGCTTTCACGTGCGGGTGCTTTGCGGGGCTGACGGCAATCACGCCGTAGGGGTTAAACAGCCGCGCGTCTCCCTCGGTGAGTACCTTCAAGTCAGCCCGGTTTTTGAAGTTGAGCCAAGTACCCCGGTCAGTCAGCACATAGCCGCCGGTGGCGCTCGCCATGTTGAGTGCCGCGCCCATGCCACAGCCACATGCCCTGTAACTGGCTCCTTGCACCGGACTCCCGGCGAGTGCCCACATGCGCAGCTCAGCCGCATGGGTGCCGCTTTTATCGCCACGTGAAATGAAAGTTGCCGCCGCTTTGTGGATGTTGCCCAAGGCAGCAACCACGTCGCGCCCGCCTGCCCGCGCAGGGTCGGTGCTTGGGCCTACCACGACAAAATCGTTGTACATGACCGCGAAGCGCTTGACACCGAAGCCACCAGCGACGAATTTTTCCTCGGCTGCCGTGTCGTGCACAAACACCACGTCGGCGTCGCCGCGCCTGCCCATGTCCAGCGCCTGCCCGGTACCCAGGGCGACGACTTTGACGTCAATACCGGTTGACTTTTTGAACGCAGGTAACAAGTGGGCAAACAAACCCGACTGCTCAGTTGAGGTCGTGGACGCCACCGTGATCGACTGCGCCCCAGCGCAATTGGATGCGACCACGAAACCCAGGCTGATCCAAAATGACTTCACAGCGACTCTCCTTTGACAAAAGCTGCTGCCTCAGGGGGCAAGGGTTGGTTAAAAAACGCCTGCGAGTTGGCGCCTGCCAAAACCCGCCCGGCCCCTAAACAAATGACGTGGGTCGCCAAGCGCTTGATTTGGCCAAAATTGTGACTGGCCAACACCAAGGTACACCCCGCTTCGCTCAGTTTTTGCATGATCGCCTCAACCTCGTCCTTGGCGCGTGGGTCCAGGCTCGCCGTGGGCTCGTCGAGCAGCAACACATCAGGCGACAGCGTTAATGCCCGAGCCAGCGCCACGCGCTGCGCTTGCCCGCCTGAGAGCGTGCGCGCGTTTCGCCGCGCGATGTCAGCCAAACCCACGCTCACCAGTGCGGCGTTCGCCCGATCAAGCGCATCAGTCGTGCCCACACCTCGCAGGCGAAGGCCCAAAGCCACATTGGCGATGACGGTGTCGCGCAACAAATGCGGCTTTTGAAACACCAAGGCCATGCGGACACCGGTTGCGCGCCGGACTGACCCGGCGCTGGGTGGAATCAGCCCGTGAATGACCCGCAGCAAACTGCTTTTGCCACTGCCGTTACCGCCGATGACGCCCAAGCGTTCCCCGCGATTGATCACAAGGCTCACGCCACTCAGAGCCGCGACACCGCCCAACGCCAACGAAACCTTGTCGAGTTCGATCAGGCACGGATCGCGCATCACACAGCCACCGCTTCGACGCGCTCGCGCCAGCTCTTGACCAGCGAAGCCAAGGCATTGAGGCCCAGCACCACGGTGAGCAACACGATGCCAAGACCCAAAGCCATGGGCAGATCGCCCTTGCTGGTCTCCAAAGCGATGCTCGTGGTCATCACGCGGGTGAATCCCTCAATGTTGCCACCGACCACCATGACCGCGCCGACCTCGGACAACGCCCGGCTGAATCCGGCAATGGCCACGGTGAGCAGGGCATATCGTTCATCCCAGGCCAGCAATTTGGCCCGCTGCCACCGACCAGCCCCCAAAGCGGCGAGTTGCTCGCCGTGAGACTGCTCGGCATCGTCAACCACTTGGCGCGTTAAAGCCGCAAAGACAGGCAGCACCAACAGGCTTTGGGCCAGCACCATCGCCCAAAAACCAAACAAAAGGCCCATGAAACCCAGCGGCCCACTGCGCGACAACAGCAAATAAACCAACAGCCCGATCACAACAGACGGAATGGCCAGCGCCGTGTTAAGCAGTGCCAACACCACGCCCCGCCCCGCAAACCGGGCAACGCCAAGCCAAGCCCCCAACAAAATGCCCACGCACCCGGCCGTCAAACAAGCCACCCCCGACACCGCCAGCGACCGCGCGACCACTGACCACAGGGCCGATTCGGTCGTGGTCAGCAGCGTCCAAGCGCTAAAAAAGGATTGAGAAAGGTCACCCATGCAGACCCAACGATAACTGACTCAACGAAACTCGCCCCTTTGAGATGAAGCCAGAAGCCGATTCAAACGAAAGATGATGATGTAAGGCTTCGCGCGTTTTATCGCAGCTGCTGCACTTCAGATTTTAGGTCGGGGCCGTTTTTTTCATTGGGTTTGTTTACTGGCAGACCTACTGCAGTTTTGGCAAGTTTCTCGCTGGTAAATTGTCGTCAAATTGCATGCAGCTTACTGGCGCGTCGCTGATAGCATGCGATTTAGCGGTTCCAATCGGAGTAGGTAAATGAACGTTTCTAACCAAGTAGCAAAGCAACGAAGCAGCCACGCAGCTACGCTGAGCACGCATTTGGTAAGGCGCGGCGTTGGGTGGATTTTTGCATTGTGCTTGGGGTTGTTCGCGATGGCAGTGGCGAGCGCGCAAGTCGAGAACTCCGGAATTGAGTATTCGGTGCGCAATCCCGATGTCGTGGGTTGGTATCGTGAGCGCAACGATGCATGTCGCGCGTACTCTTTGATCCAATTTACGTCAAGTCTCATGCTGGGCAGTTGTTGCCCTCAGGGCGTGTCATGTCCAACGGCTAACGTTGGCTGGCTACAAAATGCTGGTAACAGCAGTTTTACTGGCGCCAGCGTGATGCAACCTGAAGGCTACGAGCAGTGCGTCTACTCCACGGTCGATGCCTGTGGCAACGTGGTGGTTCGCCAGCGAGAGAGTTTTTTGGTCAAGCTACCGGCTCCCGAACTCTCGGCCAGGGTATTTCCGCCCCACGTAGAGGCCGCTCCGTGCGGACCGGTCGCACTATTGACCGCGACCTTCCGTCAGGGTGCAACGCCACTTGCTAACGTGGCGATCAAATTTGTATCGGCTGCCCAAGGTGGACGATTATCTGAAACCTTGTCGGGAGTAACCAACGCGCAAGGAATGGTATCTGTGCCGTTTGCAGCCCCAGAGTCGGACAGTCAAACCCGTTACGTTTTCGACGTATCTGTTGTGGGCGGTACTCAAAAAACGAAACTTGATTTGAGCGCTTCTCCATGCAACTCTTGCCGCGCGACATCCGAGTTTCAGAGTTCGCCGACCAAGTTTGGCAATCCGATCGATGCTGCATCTGGTGGAAAAAGCGAGCGATTTGTCGATTTTGACGACAAAAGTGCCCACCCTTTGGTGTTTTCGAGGAGTTACAGCAATTTCGAAAGACCGTTGACCGGCATGGGCAGTGGTTGGCAGCACAACTTTCATGGCCTGTTAAAGCGAGAGCCAAAGGGCAAAGACGAATACATAATCATTGAAACTGGCGGCGGTGAGAGTCACTGGTTCCTACGGCGTGGAGCGTTGACGTCAGGTGTCGGCCACCTGTGGTCGAGCGAGACTGGGAACAACACCTTGGTCGAATCGTCGTTGGGCTTTGTATTCGGACACATGTTGTCCGATACCCTGTGGCGATTTGACACCCTTGGTGTGGCCGCGCCCTCATCCCGCTTGGCTGGCGTGACAGATCGAAACGGTTGGCAGCGAACGCTTGACTATGCGACCGATGGCAAGCTCCTGCGCGTGACGAACGCGTTCGGTCGCGCCTTGGTGTTTGAGTACAACACGCTTGGTCAATTGAGCGCCGTATCATTTCCTGACGGCACTCGAGCCACTTATGGTTACGATGGTGTCGGTCGGTTGACAAGCTCGCAGTCGCCATCAGCACCGACTCGAGGCTACAGATACAAAGACGAGACCGGCTTTTTGCTTCAAGAAACTGTCAATGAGTTCGGCAATCGAGTCGCATTTTTCCGCTACAACACGGACAACACCGCGATGTCGACTGAGCAAGCTGGTGGAGTCGGTTCGTACTCGATCGTCCGGCGGTATAGCAGCGGCGATCCACGAAACCCATTGATCCCTCGACTCAATGGCGCGGGCGTCGTCACTGACGATTGGTACAAGATCACGACGGCGGTTACTGACCCGTTTGGTGGCGTTCAGTCGCGGGTCTATCAAGGTGGCAGCGGCAGCGTGCAGCCTCAAGGCAGCAACCGCAGTTTTGGGAATGATTCAATCTCGAACCGAACACTGTCTGGCCCCTTGCCTCTGACTGAAACCGATTTTCTAAGTGTGACCACGGCCAACACTTGGGACAGCCTTCGCCGCCTTAAAACCAGCGTCACCCGCGCCCAAGGCACGCCGCAAGCGCAAACCACGCAAACCCAGTGGCACCCCACGATGCGCTTGCCCACGCAGATTGATGAGTCAGGCAAGCGCACGGTGATGACCTATGACCTGCGCGGCAACCTGCTCACGCGCACCGAGACCGATACGTTCCCCACCAGCCCAAGCTACAACAGCTCAAGGGTGTGGACTTGGGGCCACTCCAACACCGGCCCTGCGCAAAACCTGCCCACCAGCCTGACTGACCCACGCGGCCAAGTGTGGAGCTACGCCTACGACGCATTCGGCAACCGCGTCCAAACCACCAACCCGCTCGGCCACATCAGCCGAGCCACGTTTGACG
>JANOPN010000002.1:0-44784 GCA_031421855.1 Comamonadaceae bacterium | reverse complement strand
TCAACGTTGGCAGCATGGCGCCCAACACCAGCGCGACGTTCACCTTCACATACGTGCTGCCAAGCACCGGAGCGGTCAGCGCCACAGCCAGCATCGCCAGCAGCACAAGCGAGACCAACACCGTCAACAACGTGTCTGTGCGTTCCTTGCAGGTCCTCATCGTCAGCGATATCCGAGTGACGATCTCTGCTCCACAAACTGCGACGACTGGCCAGACCGTCACAGCGATCGTCGTGTTCTCCAATGCTGGCGTTTCAACGGCGGTGAACGTTACGGGTACGGTTGTGCAACCGGACGGCACTGTGTTGACGTTCCCCCTCGGCATATTGTTGCCCGGTGCAACCAATGAGTATTCAGTGCCTTGGGTAGTGCCTTCAGATGCGGCCGATGGTTTGCGTCAATGGCGCGCTTTTGTAACAACAACGACGCCGGATCTTGTTGCTGCGAATAACGCTGATGTGACAAACATCTACATCATCAAATTGACTGACGTAGCCACCGTGATCACCATGCCAGCGACGGCAAGTGCTGGCACGGTTGTCACGGGACAAGTGACCTTCACCAACAACGGCCCAAGCGTCGCAGACAGCGTCACCCGCACGGTGGTGTTGGCTGGCGGCACCCTGACCGGTGTGAGCTCGGGCGGCACACTGAGTGGCAACCAGATCAGCTTCAACGTAGGCAGCATGCCTGCGGGCACAAGCGCCAGCTTCACCTTCACCTACGCTGTGCCGAGAGCGGGCATCATCGTTGGAACCAGCACCATTGCTACAACGACGGACGAGTCGATTCTTGCCAATAATGTTAGTACCGGCGTCACCGTGGTACAGATGTTCAACATCACCGATCTCAGTACTGTTCTCAGCGTGCCGGCTGGCACGGCAACCCTTGGATCGACCGTCAACGTTACGGTCACGTTCGCGAATAACGGCCCTGGCTATGCTGACAATGTGTATGGCGTTGTCGTGTTGCCGAATGGCAGCAGAACAACCGTGTTCACCGCTGTCGAGATGGCGCCGCGCACGAGCGTGACCTTCGTGATCCCTTATGTTGTTCCGAAGAGTCAAGGTAAGGACATGAGCTGGACTGCGGGTATCGCCACGGCGACGCCAGAGTCCACGTTGGTGAACAATACCGTTACCGCAGTCGTGCGTGTTCCTGGTGTCAAGACAGCTAAGCTCAGCGGTCGAGTGTGGTTCGATGTTGATCGCGACAAGCGATACAACGACGAGGGCACCGGCGGACGTGACGTTCCACTACCAAATTACAAAGTTGAGGTCCTCGACGTTGACGGAACCATCGTCGGTACCGCAATCACGGGTCCGAACGGCACGTACACCGTATCTGATTTACTCCCAGGTGTGAGCTATCAGGTCCGTTTCCGCAACACCGCGAACGGCGTGATCTTTGGAACACCTTTCAATCAAACGGCTTTGACTGCAGGCGGTAACCCGTCCACGGGTCAGTCCACCGCAACGCAAAGCCCCGTGTCAGGCGCCATTCGTCTCGTTACGTTGTACGACAATGACAACACCATCGAGCAAAATCTGCCGCTCGATCCGAACGGACGGATCTATGACTCTGTCAACCGCACCCCGATTGGCAATGCAACCGTCAGCCTGTTCGCACCAACGGCCAATGGTGGATACGAGTTGGCAACCAAGTATTTGTTGAATCTTGGAACCGGAGGAGATTCCGCCCGCTTCGAAACTGGACCTGATGGTCTCTACCAGTTCTACATTGATCCGCAAACGACGCCACCTGCTGGTACGTGGCTGTTCACTGTGACTGCCCCTGGCTATCGCGATGTCGCACCTGGTGGCATACCGTCTGTAGCGAACGGTGCCACGGTGTTCGCGGTGCTGGGGGGTGTATCAGCACCCGGCGCTGGGCGAGTTGGCGAGCGCGTTACTCTACCGAATGACCCAAGGGCCGGACTATGCGCAGGTAATTCTGGCGACCGCTGCTACGCGTCGACGAGCGAAACACAACCAGCGCTGGGTGTGAATGGGGCCGGCACGAACTACTTCCTGCGCGCCTTCTATTCAACGTTCAACAACGCTGCCCCTGAGCTGTTCAACAACCACATCCCGATGGACCGGATTGAGAGCGCGGCACCAGTAGACGGGCGTATCCTCGTGACCAAGGCAGCCGACCGAACCGTTGCGGAATTGGGCGACAGCATCCGCTACACAATCACGTTGAGCAACACGTCCGATACACAAGCCGTTGCCGGTGTGGTGCTGCGCGACCTTTTGCCTGCCGGGTTCCGTTTGATCCCAGGCACTGCACGGTTAAGCACTGCAGCAGGCACATCGACTGCAGTTGTCATTGGCGGCGTTGGCAGCGATTTGAGCTTCTTGATTGGCAACATGGCTCGCAGGCAGGTTGTGACGCTGACTTACTTCACTCGCATCGGTGTTGGGTCGCAGCAAGGTGATGGCATCAATCGCGCGTTTGCTAACTTCTCTGACCCAGCAACGGGTAGGCCACTGCGTTCCAACACGGCGCAAGCCAAGGTCGTGATTCAAGGTGGCGTGTTGGGCAACGAAGGCTGCATTGCCGGCAAGGTCTACATGGACTGCGACGGCAACAGCATCCAGTCCAACGTTGGCGGCTCGAACGAGTTGGGCATCCCAGGTGTTCGTTTGGTTAACTTGGACGGCAGCTTCGTGATCACAGACGCGGAAGGCAAATACAGCATGTGCGGAATCAAGTCGCAGACACATGTCTTGCGTGTTGATCGCACGACACTGCCACGTGGCGCGCGCATGTTGCCATCCAGCAACCGCAACGCCGGTGATGGGACGAGCATCTTTGCTGATGTCAAGGGTGGTGAACTGTTCCGCGCCGACTTCATCGAAGGTTCGTGCAGCCCTGAGGTGCTCGATCAGGTCAAGGCGCGCCGCGCGCAAGGCGGTGCGTTTGTTCCGGAAAATGAATCGCAAACGCCAGAACTGAAATTGACTCCAAGCACTGACATGCCCGCACAACAAGTGATGCCCGCACCAAGAGGCGTAACGCCGCTCAGCACGGGAGGCGCGCAATGAGGCTGAGACAATCGCGCCTGTTCGCTGCGGGTAGTCCTGCCAGCGTGCGTTCGGTGACGGCGATCGCAGCTTGGTTGTGCTGCTCAATGGTTGTTGCGCAGACTTCGCCCGCACCCACCAGCGCAGATGTAGCGGACGCGAAAAGCCTCTTCGAAACGGGTGGGCAAGGAACGATCGCACCCAGGCCATTTGCGTCTTTCTTGGAGCGCATTGGCTCACCTGTCGAAAAAATCGAGCTCAAGGCGAAAGCTGACAACATGCCTGCCGATGGCATTGGCGTCGCCCCGGTGAGCGTACGCTTAATCGATAAAAACGGGGCCTTGGTCACTCAAGAGGTTGAAATCACCATTGAGACGACGGGCGGTGTCCGTGTTTTGTTGCCAAATCAGACGACAAGTGAAGCTGGGCCTGGGCGTGCCGACGCAGATAAGCTCCAACCGGGTATCCAAACCAAAGTCAAAGGTGGCTTGCTGACGTTTGATGTGATTGCACCATTCAAACCTGAGGACATCATCGTTCGCGTATCGGTCAAAGGCACGTCTGAGAAGTTGCAACTCAGGTACATCCCCGAGTTGCGCGAAATGATTGCGGTCGGTTTGCTTGAAGGTCGGTTGCGATCCGACAAGTTTGATCCTCGCCAGCTTGTTCCGGCGCGAGACGAAGACGGTTTTGACCGTGAGCTCAAAGGCTACACCCGAGAGTTCAATGGCGGCAAGAGTCATTTGGGTGCTAGGGCGGCTTTGTACCTAAAAGGCAAGGTCAAGGGTGACTACCTTTTGACTTTGAATTACGACTCTGACAAAGACACGGGGAAGCAGCTTTTTTCGACAATTGATCCCAATGCGTTTTACCCAATCTATGGTGACTCGAGCATTCGTGGGGCGGACGCGCAAAGCGCTCATAAGCTGTACGTTCGGCTTGACAAAGGTTTGAGCCATATTTTTTATGGTGACTTCGCAACCAATGACCCCAATCCCGCTCGGACGCTGGGTCAATACGGTCGCTCAATGCCTGGCCTGCGCGCGCATTTTGAAGAAGGCAAAGTGGTTGCGAACGCATTTGTGTCTCAACAAAGTTTTCGCCAAGTCGTCGACGAGTTTCCTGGACGTGGGGTGTCAGGGCCATACAGCGTGTCCAACCCCAACGGCATCGCGAACACCGAGAAAATTGAGTTGATCGTACGCAGCCGGTTTCAGACGGCGCAGATTCTCAAAGTGACGCCATTGGCGAGGTCGGCTGACTATGAGTTCGAGCCGTTTTCTGGCCAAATTGTGTTCCGCTCGCCTATCCCGAGTGTCGATGACCAGCTGAACCCGGTATCGGTTCGGGTGACTTACGAAGTTGAGCAAGGCGGCGAGCGATTTGCGGTCGCTGGCGGTGACGTGGTGTTGAAGCTCAGTGATCAATTGTCTGTCGGTGTATCTGCGGCAACTGACAAAAATCCCGCAGCGCCCTTCGATCTCGCGGGCGTCAATGTCTCGCTCAAACTCAGCAAAACGACTGAAATCATCGCTGAAATCGCTCGCTCCAATAGCGTCGTCAACACGGGCGCATCAGGCTTCAATGCGAACGCAAGCGCCAATTTCGCGGGTAAGTCTGGCGAATTCAGTGGGCAGGCGGCACGAATCGAAATCCGCCACGCCGATGAGGCTTTGAGGGCGCGGCTCGCTTTGTCGAAAGCAACGCCCGAATTCAACAATCCATCTGGCGGGCTGACAGGCGGTAAGTCTGACGTGGCGACTTCGATCGGCTGGAATGCGACTAAGGCTTTAGCGGTCAACGGCGAACTACAGCGCTCCAAAGACGACGTCACGGGAGCCAATAGCATTTCGGGCCAGCTCGGCGCTGATCTCAAACTCACCGAGCGACTCACGATTGGCGCCGGTGCTCGAAAAGTTCGTCAAAATAGCGCTTCGCTCCAGGAAACGACTCAAACCAACTGCTCGCCAGCCACGCTCAACGCAGGCCAGTTGACCATCAATCCTGGCAACATTGCCGGCTACAACACCGGTTTTGGCATCAACCAAGTCGGCAATCAACGCATTGACCCGGCGACTGGGCAGCTGGTGGTTTGCAATACGTCCGTTGGCCTGGTGCCAGTGGCGGGCGTACCGACTGCACTTGATCGCAGCCAAGGTTTCTTGCGCGCAGCATACACGCCGATCGACTCGCTGACCCTTGATGCAGAGCTGTCGCGCGTTGTGGGTGACGATGCCACGAATTTGTACAAACTGGGTGCGAAGTGGCGTGCGACGCAAAAACTTTCGCTGTCGGCCAGCATGCAACGCGAGTTCGCAGAAACAGGACAGGGCCAGTACAGCGTTGGTGCTGATTGGGCCGTGGCAGACAAGACCCGCGTTTACGCGCGCCTGGAGCAGTCGCGCCAATACGCCGGGCAGTATGGTCTGGGCACTGGCCCAATCAATTCTGGCTTGTCGCTCGGCTTTGACAGCCAGTACATGGAAGGCGGCACGATTTACAGCGAGTATCGGCTGCGCGACTCAGGCTCGGGCCGAGAGGTGCAGTCAGCGGTGGGCATACGAAACGGCTTCACGATGAATGTTGCCGAGGGCGTTAAGCTGCTCACCAACATCGAGCGCCTCAACAGCACAGCGGGGCAACAAACGGCCATTGGTGTTGGTTTGGAGTACACGGCTGATCCGCTTTGGAAGGGTTCAGGCCGCGTGGAGTGGCGACAAGATCAAGCCAACCAAAATTGGTTGTTGACGCTCAACGGATCACGAAAACTCGACCGCAATTGGACCTTGGTTGCTCGTGAGTACCTCAATTTAGTTGATCCGCGAGTTGCGGGCGTCTCAAAAAAATATCAAAACCGCGCGCAGATCGGCTTCGCCTTCCGCCCTGTTGACAACAGCCAGTTTGATGCGCTGGGCCTTGCCGAAAATCGCCTCGAGCGTGACTTGGGTGCTGGAAGCGACCGAAACGTTGACATCATCAGTTTGCGCGCCAACTACCACCCGAGCCGTGTTTGGTGGGTTTCTGGCCGCTATGCGTTGAAGCGAGTGGATGAGTTGATCGAAGGTGTTGTGCGCGACAACTACACGGCCCAACTCTTCGGCGGGCGCGTGACGTATGACATCACCAACCGTTGGACCATCGGCGCACAGGCCAGTTTGTTGCAAGGCAGCGGCGGAGCCAAGCAGTATGGCTATGGCTTAGAGGCCGGTTATATCTTGGTCGACAACGTCTGGGTGACCCTGGGTTACAACTGGCGCGGTTTCAGCGACAAAGACCTCACCGCCTCTGAATACACCAACCGGGGTTGGGTGCTGGGCGTCCGATACAAGTTTGACGAGGACGTGTTCAAGTCAAGCGATTCTTCTACCAACAAAACCCTTGTACCTAAAGCAACGCCAGCCGCGCCTGCTGCGCAGACGGGAAAGCCATGAGCACGAATTTCAAACCCTCTTTGGTCGTCGTCGGGCTATTCCTTGCGGCCACGTCGTTTGCCAATCCCGTCAACCCGGTTGTCAACCAGCCAGCACCGGGGCCAGCCGCCCAAAAAACCGGTTTGGCGGTTGAGTCCGCGCGAATCACCGACGAAAAAATCTACGCCGATCGCCAGACTTTGGACGCATTGCAGCTGCGCCTGCGCAAGCTCAATGAAAGCGGCATTGGCCAAAATTACTACCCACTGGCCAAGTCGCAGTGCTGGCTGGATACGGCCAAAACCCAGTATCACGAGAATGACCGCACGGGCTACATCGAAGAGTCTCTCGTGGAGTCGAGCAAAATCATTCGCGCGCTTGAGGCTGATGCCAAGAGCAATGCCGGTTCGCAAACACCGCTGGTGGCTAAAAGCACCTTTTTGCGTCAAGATTTATGGGACCGGCTCAATGCGTTCAAAGCCAACCCCGACACCTTGGTTTGCAACGCCAAAACTGTGGCTTGCGCCGAGGTTCGCTTGGTCCGCGCTGGGCATGCCGAGCAACAAACCGGCTGGCGTCAAGCGACGCCGCATGTGCAAATGGTCGAAGACGCGGTGCGCCGCGCCGAGCTAGAGGCCAAGGCTTGTCAAGTCGCGGCTGTCGCGCCCAAAGCTGCACCTGTCGTTGCGGCTGCGCCGCAGGTTGCCGTGCCGGTTGCGCCACCACCGCCGCCAGTTCCGGTTGCGCCACCGCAAATCATCGAGCGCGAGTCGTTTGTGTTGTTGTCAGATGCTTTGTTCATTTTTGACAAGGGCGCAGAAGACAAAATGTTGTCGGGCGGAAAGACTCGGATCGCCGAAATTGCCGAAAAGCTTAAGTCGTACAAGTCCATTCAGACCATCAGCATAGTCGGTCACACCGACCGATTGGGTTCTGATGCTCACAACGATCCGTTGTCAGCACAGCGTGCCAAAACGGTGCAAGCCGCGCTCGAGCGAATGGGCGTGATAGCTGGCAAGATTGATGTCTCGGGTCGTGGCAAGCGCGATCCGGTGACGGCCAGCCTGTGCCCGACCAGCATGGCGCGCGCTGCGGCCATCGTGTGTTTGCAACCGGATCGCCGAGTCTCAATCGAGGCTCGCGGCATCGTCAAATAACGCTCAGACGCGCTGCGTCCCTGAGCATGGGCTCGAAGCTGTGAACTTTGGTGTTGAGGTGACTCGTACCAACTTCCAATTCAATTGGGCGCGGTGACCATCGCCAATATCTTGGTGGCTTTTTCGAAGTGATTGAGTCGGTGGGTTTTGATCCACCAAGTCGCCACGGCCATGAGTTGCACCGGGTCGTCGTTTTTGTTTGCGAAAAACGCGTAGAACGACAAACCGACAGAGTCACCTTTGTCGGTGATTTTCTGTCGGCACACGGCGGCCATGTGCGAAGTCATCTGTTGGCTGAGGGATTGCATTGGTTATTTGTGAATTGTTCACAGATGAGCTGACATCAAGGCCGATCCGGCTCTGGCACGACGGCTGTGACTTCAATTTCGACTTTGGCACGCGACTCCACCAAACGCGAGACTTCGACGCAGCTCATCGTGGGGAAGTTTTTGCCCATCACGTCGCGGTAGACGCCTCCGAGCTCTTTTAGCCTGGCGTTGTATTCGTCGCGGTCGGTGATGTACCACGTCATGCGCACCATGTGTTCGGGGCCCGCCTGCGCGGTGGCCAAGATCGCGTGCACATGCGCCAGCGCTTGTTTGCACTGGGCGATGAAATCGTCGGTTTCGAACTGCTGCGCGGTGTTCCAGCCAATTTGGCCCCCCACAAAAACCATCAATCCACGCGCCGCGATGCCGTTGGCGTAGCCCTTGGGCAACGCCCAGCCGGGTGGGTGCAGGTGCTGAATCATGCTGGGCTCTCCTCGTTCAAATACGGTTGCATGGCGGCGCGAATGTCGTCGGGTATGCGCAAGGCTTTGCCGCCCGGCACCTGAGAAAACACCACGACCGACTTGGCGACCAGTCGCACATCGCGAAGATCATTTTTGATCTCTGATGTGCTTTTTTGATGATTAATTGGCTCTTGGTCACCGGATTCATTGGATTCGTTGCTATATAAAACATAGCGCATGCCAAGGCTTGAGTTGCCCAGTTTCCACAGGTCAAGGTCGATGCGGACGGTCTCGCCAAATCGGCTCATGCCCTTGAAGTCGGTTTGCATGTTCACCACTGGCACGCCAAATCCGCTGGCGATCATGCGGTGTTCGGGGTGGCCAATGTGGGTCAACCAGTCTTCTTGAGTTTCGTGGAGCAGGGTGTAGTAGCGGGGATAAAACACGATGCCAGCCGGGTCGCAGTGGCTGAATCGAATGCGTTTGGTGGTTGTAAAAATCATGGGTAGATGGGCTTTGAGGTCACAGCTGGCGCAGCTTGAATCGCTGCAATTTGCCGGTTTCTGTCCGTGGCAGACCGGCCAAAAATTGTATGGCGCGGGGGTACTTGTACGGCGCAATCGTGGCCTTGACGTGGTCTTGAATGCTTCGGATCATGTCGTCGTTGGCCGTTTCGCCGCTTTTGAGCACCACAAACGCCTTGACCAGCATGCCGCGCTCAACGTCTGGCACGCCTATCACGCCGCACTCGCTCACACTGGGGTGCTTGAGCACGGCGTCTTCGACTTCGGGGCCGCCGACGTTGTAGCCTGCGGTGATGATCATGTCGTCGGTTCTGGCGTGGTAGGTGAAGTAGCCATCTGCGTCTTGCGAAAACGCGTCGCCAGGGTAGTTCCAGCCGGCCTTGACGTAGTTGGCTTGACGCGGGTCATCTAGGTATTTGCAGCCGGTCACGCCGCGCACGGCGAGTCGCCCGACCGTGCCGTGCGGTGCGGTTTGGCCTTCTTCATCGACGATTTTGGCTTCGTAGCCGGGTACCACTTGGCCAACCGTGCCGGATCGAACCGCAGCGCCCGCGCTCGATATGAAGATGTGAAACATCTCGGTTGCGCCAATGCCGTCGATCATCTCCAGCCCCGTTGCGTCGCGCCACAGCGTGCGGGTTGCGTCAGGCAGGCCCTCGCCCGCGCTCACGCTGATGCGCAAGCTGGGCACGCCTTGCACGCGCGCGATTGGGGCCATTTGCCGATAAAACGTCGGCGCGCTGTAGCAAACAGTGGCGTTTGCGGCATTGATGGTTTGAACCATTGACTCAGGTGTGTATGGGTTTGAAGCGAAGTAAACACTCGCACCTGCCCACATCGGAAACAGCAAAAGACCGCCGCAGCCAAAGGTAAACGCCAGCGGCGGCGAGCCCAGCACGATGTCGCTGGAATTGAGCCTCAGCACATGCCGTGGCCACGCATTGCAGGCGGCCAACAAATCGCGGTGTGTGTGCACGGCGGCTTTGGGTTGTCCCGTGGTGCCCGATGTGAAGGCCATCATGGCGACATCGTCGGCTGAGGTTGGGCATGCGCTGCAGTCGGTGCTGTGCGCGCTTGCCCGGGTTGCAAACTCGCTCATGGGCATGAGGTGGGTCAATTCAGGCGCTGAACCTTTCGTGAGCACCAACTCTGCCATCAACGCGTCGGCGCAAATCGCGTGGCGAATTTGGGCTTTGCGGGTGATGTCGGTCAACTCTTTGGCACGCAGCATGGGCATGCTTGCGACCGCCACCATGCCGGCTTTGACGACTGCAAGCCAAGCCAGTGCCAAATCAATGGAGTTGCCGCCCCTGAGCAGCACCCGGTTACCGGGCACCAGTCCCCAGTCTTGTTGCAGCACCCGCGCGCGTTGATTGACTTGGTCAAGCACTTGCGCGTAACTCAAGGTTTGCTGGGCATCGCGCAGCAGCGGTGCGTCTGGGTGGCCAGCGGCGACGTGCGCGTCGAGCAGGGCGACTACCGCATTGATTTGCGGCGCAAACTCAAACTCAGCGCCAGGATAGCTTAATGTGGGCATGGCCTGCGCCGAGGGCAAGCGCTCACTGACGAATCGGTCAACATGAGCCGACGCGACACCCGAGGACGTGGCAAGTGGTGTCATGCTGTTCCCCTCAACACCGCCTTGCCGATGATCAGTTGCTGAATTTCGCTTGCGCCTTCGTAAATTCGCAGCGAGCGGATGTCGCGGTACAGCGCCTCGACTTTTTGCCCGACTTGCACGCCGCGCCCGCCGTGCATTTGCACAGCCATGTCGATGACGATTTGGGCGTTTTCAGTCGCGCACAGCTTGGCGGCTGCCGCAGCTGCGGGGTAGCTGGCAGCCGCGCTTGGGTTGGCAGCCGCGCTGTCGCGCAGCCACGCCGCGCGGTAGGTGAGCATGGCTGCGGCTTCAATCAAGGTTGACATGTGGCCCAGTTTGGCCTGGGTGAGCTGCTGGTCGGCCAGCGTGGCGCCGAACATGGCTCGGCTTTGGGCGTAAGTTTTGGCCTCGGCCAAGGCGCGTCGCCCCATGCCCAGCGCCGCTGCCGCGACTGATGCCCTGAAAATATCAAGTGTGCGCATGGCCAGTTTGAAGCCGTCGTTGACCTCGCTCAATCGCTGCCTGTCAGCCACTAAGCAGTTGCGAAACGCGACTTTGGCCAGCGGGTGCGGGGCCATGACGTGGATGTGCTCGCTGTCGTCTAGTCCGCTTGTGCGGGCATCGACCACAAACGCGGTGATGCCGCGCGAGCCCAGGTTGGGCTCGGTTTTGGCAAACACGGTGTAGAAGTCGGCGATGCCGCCGTTGCTGATCCAGTACTTTTCGCCGTTCAAATGCCAGTTTGAGGCGTTTTTGGAGTCAAATTGGCCATTGGTCTCCATATTTATTGGGTTTGTTGCTATTGTTTTCATTGCGGCCGCATCGGAGCCCGCGTGCTCTTCAGACAGTGCAAACGCCGCAATCAGCTCGCCGCTGGCCACGCCGCTCAGGTACTTGGCCTGCAATTCGCTGCGCCCGCTCAAGGAGATTGCACCACTGCCCAGGCCTTGCATGGCGAATGCAAAGTCAGCCAGCGGCGAGTAAAACGCCAGCGTTTCGCGCATGACCACCAGTGCGCGCGAGTCCAATTCGTCTAGCGCGCCGCCATGGGCTTTGGGTACGCAATATCGCAGCCACTGGTTTGCGCCCAACCGCCGCACCCATTCGCGACAAGCGGCGCGGTCGTCGCGCTCGTCAACCGCTTGTTTGGGTAGCCAATCGCTTAAGCAGCGACCAATTTCACCGTGGATGCCCGAGAAAAATGGCGTGTCTAGGTGCGCGGTCGGCGCGCGCAAATCGGTCTGCACGCTGGGGTGGAGGGCTGCACTCATGGTTCAGTTTCCTTTGAAGACGGGCTGCTGCTTGGCTGCAAAAGCCGTGTACGCGCGACCAAAATCTTGGGTTTGCATGCAAATGGCCTGAGCCTGAGCTTCGGCCTCAATGGCTTGGTCCAGCGTCATCGCCCATTCTTGGTGCAGCATGGTTTTGGTCATGCCGTGGGCAAACGTGGGCCCACTGGCAAGCGACTGCGCCAAACTCTGCGCCGCTGCCAATAGCGCGTCGCTCGGGTGCAGGGCGTTGAAAAACCCCCAGCTCAAGCCCTCGGCGGCGGTCATGACACGACCGGTAAACAACAACTCGCTCGCCCGCCCTTGGCCGATCATGCGGGGCAGCAAAGCGCAGGCGCCCATATCAGCACCGGCCAAGCCCACACGGGTGAACAAAAACGCGGTTTTGCTGCGCTCGGTTCCCAAGCGCATGTCGCTGGCTAGCGCCATCATGGCGCCCGCGCCCGCGCAAATGCCGTCAATCGCCGCGATGATGGGCTGGGGGCAATTGCGCATGGCCTTGATGAGGTCGCCCGTCATGCGGGTGAACTCCAGCAGCTCGGGCATGCTCATCTTCGTGAGTGGCCCAATGATCTCGTGCACATCGCCGCCGCTGCAAAAGTTGCCGCCTTCGCCCGTGAGCACGACCGCACCCACATCGGTGGCGCGGCTCAAGTTCAAAAACAAGTCACGCAGCTCGGTGTAGCTGTCAAACGTGAGCGGGTTTTTGCGATCCGGTCGGTTCAGGCTGATGGTGGCCACGCCGTTTGCGCAGTGGTACGCAAAGTGGATGGCTGCGTGGTTGGCATGCGCGGTGTAGTGGCGCGCCATGGGGTTGCTGGCTTGGATGGTGTGTTTCATGGTGCTGGCTGCTTCGACGTCGATTTGAGTTGCCCCAGCAAGGCGTAAAGCGCCTCAGACTGCTGGGGGGTGAGGGTGGAAAACGCATTCACGATCCAGGTTTCGTGTGCTGCCGCCATGCTGGCAAAGCTACTGCGCCCCGGTGCGGTCAGCCGCACCAGCCAGGCGCGCCGGTCGTTGGGGGCTTCAATTCGCTCAACCAAGCCCTCCGCCACCAGTTGGTCGGTGATGCCGGTCACGTTGCCGTTGCTCACCATCAATCGCTTGGACAGCTCGTTCATCTTCATGCCCTGCGGGTGGCGTTCAAGCTGGGCCATGAGGTCAAAGCGCGGCAAAGTCGTCTCAAAATCGCTGCGCAGGCGGCTTCGCACCGTCGTCTCAATGCGCTGGGTGCAAGACAGCAAGCGCAGCCACAGCCGCAGCTCAGCGGCGTGCTCAGCGTGGGATCGGGTCTCCAAGTCCATGCTATTTATTCAGTAGCATCCGGCCCAATAGATCCGGAGACCAAGGGCTGATTTTGCTTAAAAAACTCGCGGTAGAGCTGATCTCGACCCGCTTCGTAGGCGCGCGGCCACACGACATCTTTGCTTTGCAGTTTGGCCGCCTCAAAAAGCGTCCAAGCCGGGTTGGCCAGGTGCGGTCTGGCCACGGCGCACAAATCGGCTCGCCCCGCCGCGATGATGCTGTTGGCGTGATCGGCCTCAGTAATCGCGCCCACCGCAATGGTGCGAATACCCGCTTCGTTGCGAATGCGGTCCGCAAACGGGGTTTGGTACATGCGACCGTAAACCGGCTTGGCCTGCGGCGTGGTTTGGCCGCTTGACACGTCAATGAAGTCTGCCCCATGCGCCTTAAACGCCCGCGCCATCTCAACCGCGTCGTCAGCCGTGTTGCCGCCGATTGCCCAGTCGTGGGCTGAAATCCGCACGCTCATGGGCCGGTCTTGTGGCCAGGCGGCTCGCACGGCGGCAAAAACCGCCAGCGGAAAGCGTATTCGGTTGGCCAATGAGCCGCCGTACGCGTCGGTGCGAACGTTTGTCAGCGGACAAATGAAGCTTGAGAGCAAATAGCCGTGCGCGCAGTGCAGCTCAAGCCAGTCAAAACCGGCGTTGGCCGCGCGGATGGTTGACGCAACAAACTCAAGTGTCACGCGGGCCATGTCGGCCTCGGTCATGGCCGCAGGCACTGCGTTAGCGCCGCTCCAGGGCAGGCCACTTGCGGCAATCAAGTCCCAATTGCCGCTGGGCAAAGGCATGTCGGTGCCCTCCCAGCCCACGCGGGTCGAGCCCTTGGGGCCGCTGTGGCCGAGTTGCACCCCGATTTTGGCCGGCGTTTGATCGTGGACAAACCGCACGATGCGTGCCCAAGCATCGCGCTGCGCGTCGGTGTAGAGGCCTGGGCAGCCTGGCGTGATGCGGCCCGGTGCGCTCACGCAGGTCATCTCGGCAAACACCAAGCCCGCGCCGCCCATGGCGCGCGCGCCCAAATGAACCAAATGGAAGTCTTGCGGCAAGCCGTCAACCGCCGAATACGTCGCCATGGGGCTGACGACGATTCGATTAGCAAGCGTCAGCCCGCGCGCCACCAGCGGCGTGAGCATGGGCAAAACCGCCCGCTGGCTCTTTCGATTGGGCTGCGCGGTGTCGGCCAGCCAAGCCTCAAACCCCTGCAGCCAAGCGCGGTCGCGCACGCGCAGGTTTTCGTGGCTGATGCGCTGGCTGCGGGTGAGCAAGCTGTAACTGAACTGCTGCGCCTGCATGGCGCTGTAACGCTCGACGTTTTCAAACCACTCGGTGCTGTTGCGCGCAGCGTTTTGGATCTTCAGCACCTCCACGCTGCGCAAAGCTTCGTAGGATTGCAGGGCTGAGGGCACATCGCCGTGTTCGCCCAGCCGCTTGTCGAGTTCGATCGCATCTTCTAGGGCCAATTTGGTGCCACTGCCGATGGAAAAATGCGCCGTGTGCGCCGCGTCCCCCATCAAAACCAGCGGAATTTGTCGCCCATCGGACTCGACCATGGTCACCCAGCGCTTGCACACCACACGCGGAAATTGAATCCAGTTCGCCGACCCGCGCAGGTGGGCGGCGTTCGTCATCAAGGCGTTGCCGTCCAGGTATTTGGCGAATAGTCGTTCACAAAACCGCGTTGCCTCGTCTTGTGTCATGGCGTCCAAACCATGAGCTGCCCAGCAGGCTTGCGGGGTTTCAACAATGAAAGTCGAGGTGTCGTCGTTGAACTTGTAGGCGTGGGCGGCAAACCAGCCGTGCGGCGTGTGCTCAAACGCAAAGGTGAACGCATCAAACGTCTTCTTCGTGCCCAGCCAAACGAAGCGGCAGTCGCGCATCTCGACGTCGGGCTCAAAAACGGCGGCGTATTTGCTTCTGATTTTGGAGTTCAAGCCGTCGCAGGCGACGATCAAGTCGGCTTGGTATTGCGCGGCGATCTCGGTCTCGTCGCCCACATCGGCATTGAAGACCAAGTCAACCCCCAACTCCGTACAGCGGTCTTGCAAGATGTTGAGCAAGTGCTTGCGCCCAATGCCGCAAAACCCGTGACCCGTGGTGCGCACCCGCTCACCCTTGAAAAACACCTCGATGTCGTCCCAGTGGTTGAACGCATCCCCAATCAACTGGGCGCTGGGCGCGTCGGCAACACGCAAGTTGTCCAAGGTTTGGTCCGACAGCACGACCCCCCAGCCAAAGGTGTCGTAGGGCTTGTTGCGCTCGACAACCGTCACCTGAGCGGTCGGCCAACGCTTTTTAAGCAGCAACGCGGCGTACAAACCCGCTGGCCCACCGCCGATCATCACGATGCTGGATAAGGGAGCGGCGAGTTGGGCGGCGGAGTGGGTGGTTTGGACAGACATGCATTTAGTTTAGGCCTCAACATTTGAGTTGTAAACAAAAATCTGCGCCCAGACCGAGAACGCTGGGCGCAAAATGCCGCCATGCTCTACAAATTCAAATCCGCCGTCACCGCCGACGTCATCATGCTTGAGGCCACGGGCCGCCAAGTGTTGCAAGCCATGGGCAAAGACAGCGACCCCAAGGGCATTTTGTTGCCCGAGCAAATGCCCCAAGCCTTACTTGGTTTGGAGGCCGCTGCAGCGGCAGACGATGCACTGCGCGCCGTTCAAGCTGCGACGGCCAACTCCAGCGGACACGCCAGTGCCACCGACGGCATCAGCCTTCGGGTTCGCGCCGTGCCACTGGTGGCGATGGTCAAGCGCTCGGCCGCAGCCGACAAGCCCATCACATGGGGTGTGTGACTGTTGGCGTGCGTCGCCGAAATTCGCCGGGTTGTTTGATGAGTATCCGTGTCGTCATGCCAGTCAATCGAATTTGACGGCAGCGACTTGCAAGCCAGTGACTCAAATGCAGGCGTGTAGGCTCGTTTCGGTGATATCTCATGAGTTTTTGGCTATTGGTCACCGGATTCATTGAACTTGTTGCTATCAAAATGTGATCACCTATTTGGCACAGCTGCGCACCCATTCACCGATTCGGTCTTTCTCAGGCTCGGTCAGCCAGCGCTCGAGCCCCGCGCCTACGAGCCAGCCGGCCAGCCCAATCGGCACACGAGCCCAATACCCCAGCGGCATGGAATTGCCCAAGAGCCCATGCAGTTGGACCCCTGGGTACACCTCAAACATGTGGGTCAAGTAGATTTCGCAGCTTAAGCGCCCCCAGCTTCTCAGCCGAGTCAATGCGCCTAGTCTTGCCAAATCTCTTTGCCTTCAACCCGACTGCTTCGACCGCCTCAGTGGCGGGTCGTGCGATGACTGATGAAAGTCTGATGACAACACCGTCATTTTTCAGAGGCTTGTGTCCCTGACAATGTGGCTCATGCGGGTTTTACTGGTTGAAGACGAACAAAAGATCGCCGACTTCGTCTGTTCGGGTTTGGCGACGCGTGGCTTGGTCGTCACGCATTGCATCAATGGCAACGCGGGCCTTTCGCAGGCATGTGAGGACGGCTTTAATGTCGTGATTTTGGACTTGATGCTGCCTGGTCGTGACGGCTTGTCGGTGCTCAAAGCCATGCGAAGCGCGGGCGTGGTTACGCCCGTGATATTGCTCACCGCGCGCAATGAACTGGGTGACCGAATTGAGGGATTGAACCAAGGAGCAGACGACTACTTGGCCAAACCATTTTTCGTCGAAGAACTCTTCGCTCGAATACAGGCCCTGATGCGTCGCGTGTCAGGAGATCGCCAAAACACATTGCAGGTGGGCCAGCTCAAGCTTGACCGCATCGCGCGCCAAGCCATCTGCAGCGGGCAAACGATCGAGCTCACCACTCGCGAGTTCAGTTTGCTTGAGTACCTCATGCGCTCAGCGGGACAAGTCTTCACACGCAGCCAGATTTTGGAGCACGTGTGGGGCTTTGACTTTGACCCCAGCACCAATGTGGTGGATGTCTGCATCAAGCGAATCCGAGGAAAGATGGCGGCGCTGCAAGCACCTGGCCAATCCGCGTGTGCCATTGAATCGGTTCGGGGCACGGGCTACCGGTTTCGCGAGCCGAGCTGACCCGCACGCGACATCATCGAGTCAGAAGGGTGTCCACATGATCATTTCCTTTCGCACTCGCTTGTTCGGCATTGCCGGGTTGATTGTGGCCGCTGTGCTGTGTGCGGTCATGGGCTTGAGTGGGTCTCGCATGTTGGCGTACGAACACCAGCTGCTGGACGGCAGGCTTTGCATGGAAGCCAGACGCTTGGCGACCCAGCGCTTTGCACGCGACGATCTGCAACGCCTCAAAATTGACATCATCGCCAAGCTTGGCCTTAGCGATCCTGACGACCTCGTTCTTCAATTGGAGGTGAGCGACCCCCGTGTCGGTGCGCAATCCTCGCAGGCAATTAACCGATTCGCGTTTGACGCCGCGCGATGGCAGCCGGCAGAAAACATTCGCATGCCTGACTTGCTCAGTGCGAGCCCAGAGCGTCCTGACCGACCCGACCGTCCCGACCGTCCCGACCGTCCCGACCGACCGCCACCTCGTCACGCTGGCGAGCCGATGAAGTCGCCCTCGATCGCGCGAGCCCCGCCGGGTGTGTGCGCGCTTGCGTCGTTTGAGTCACAGGGTCGTCAGTGGCGCGGCGCTCGATTTGGCAGAGAACCGCAGCGCAGCATCGTGATGGTCGATGTGGCGGCAACCGAGGTGCAGATTCACGGTGCACTGATCTCGGCCTTGAAGCTCGTGATTCCTTTGGCCATCGGCTTGACAGCGCTGGGCGCGTGGTTACTGTCAACGCTGACCATGCGACCCGTGAACCGCTTGCGAATAGCCATGCAGGATGTGACGCAGAGCGACTTGAATCGGCGCCTATCCACCCGCGGTGAAGATCGCGAGTTCAAGGAGCTGATAGATGCCTACAACACCATGTTGGCGCGATTGGAGGTTAGTTTCCAGCAGGCCTCACGCTTCTCGGCTGATGCTGCACACGAGCTCAAAACGCCGCTCACCATCTTGCAGGGGCGCTTGGAGCACGCGCTTCAAAAAGCGCAACAGCCCGCGCCAGCGACCGCGACCGAGAACGCTGCGCAGGTTGAACTTACGCTGTTGCTCGATGAGGTCGGGCGTCTGTCGACTATCACGCGCAAGCTGCTGTTGCTATCGCAAGCCGATGCCGGTTGGTTGGCTTTGCAGCGAACGCCGATTGACCTGACTCGCATGCTTGACGACCTGGCGACTGACGCGCACATGTTGCTGACTGATCAAAATTTTGCATTCGATCTTGCCCCTGACTTGGTTGTGCAAGGCGATGTCGTGCTTTTGCGCCAGCTGTTCAACAATCTCCTTAGCAATGCGGTGCGCTACTGCCGAAGCGGCGGCGACATCAGGCTCACTGCACGCAGATCACCGGTAGGCGTGAAGGTTGTCTTTTCAAATGCCACCGACACGATCTTTGCGCCCGAGCGGAGTCAATTGTTTGACCGCTTCTATCGGGGTGAGGTTGCACGCAATCGACAATTGGATGGACACGGATTGGGTCTCAGCTTGGCGCGCGAAATCGCCAGGGGGCATGGCGGTGAACTGGTTTTACTGGATACCGCCCTCGATGAGGTCAGACTGCAGGTCACACTGCCATAGCGAGCGCTCTCAACGGCAGCCACGCACATCCTCGCGATGGACTCAGGCGACGACAATTTGAGCTCAAGCAGTTGCCTTTCAAGATACGAGCTTGAATGACAAAGATGTCATTCAAGCTTGGGCTATGGCCGATACATTCGATTGATGCGAGCATCACATCACTTAAAGCAACTGCGATACGCAGGATCAAGGCATTTTTTTGTCGCGATAGGGGCCTTCATCGAATTGTTGTTGGTGGCAATGCTGGTTTCCTGTGGCGGCAGCGGCAGCGGCAGCAGCAGTGGTGGCCTTGCTGCAACGGCTTTGGTACCGCCTGTTTTGTCGATGGCAAAATTTTCCATTGTTAGCAGTGTGGCACTTGAGGGCGGTTCGCTGCCTGCCGACTACACCTGCGACGGGACTCGCTCATCGCCCCCGCTTGCTTGGGTAAATGCACCAATGGCGACCAAGGAGTTTGCGCTGCTGATGTCCACGTTGCCGGTCACGGGGCCGGTCAAATACAACTGGGTTCTTTTCGGCATCCCCGCCAGCACCAACAGCTTGGCCCGCAACAGCAGCGGCGTGGGTATCGCCGGAGTGGGCAGTGACGGCCCAACCGTGGGTTACCAAGCGCCGTGCTCGCAGGGGCCGGGTCTCAAAACCTACACATTCACGTTGTATGCGCTGTCTGCATCGCCGCAATTGGCGACGGCCGCTAGCCCAGTCGGCGGTGATGCGCTCGTCAGTGCGATCACATCGCTCACACTGGCCAGCACCACGTTAAATGTTAGCAATACCCGGGGTACGTCTAGTGTCGGCACCACGACCACGACCACGACCACGACCTCGCCCACCGCTACCAACCCACAAACCACACTGAGCGCCGCAAGCACGCCTTGTGAGCATGTGCGCGAATCGCTCAAAGCCTCTTCGTTCGGTCTAGCTACAGTCACCTGCGACAACGCCTATGCTTACATCGCGTCAAACGGCTTGGCCACCCACGCCATGATGAACGGCATCATGGCCACGAATCTGCAAGTACCCGTGGCTCAAAACTTCTTTGGCTCAAACGCGTGGAAGATTCCGCTAGCGCCCGCAATCGCCAGCTCAACGACCAACGCCGTCGATGGCCCGATTGGGGTGGCCATCAACGGCGTGCCGATCTTTAACCCGTGTAAGCAAGGCGGTTGCCAAAACGGTGACACCAAAGTATTGGGTGAGCTTGACGTTTGCAATGGCCACGCTGGGCGGGCGGATGACTACCATTACCACGCCGCGCCGACTTGCCTCATGGCGGGTCAGGCCGCCAGCTACTGGGACACACACCCTTTGGGCTGGGCGCTGGATGGATTTGCCATTTACGGCTACAACAATGCCGATGGCACAGTCGCTAGTCGCGACGGCGTGTGTGGCGGCAACACCAGCGCCGTGGTCAACGGACCCTCGGGGTACAGCTACCACGTCACTGACGTCTCGCCCTATGTGTTGTCGTGCTTTCGCGGCACGCCCAGCCCAGACTTATCTGGACAAGGTGGCAAGTATTTGCCGCTTCGAAAACCACCGGTGACACCATTCCCCAACTCGGCCATGAGTCTGACCACCGACGTGACTGATGGCTACCAAGTTTTGCAATTTACCTCGGCGCAGCGCTTCAACACGACGGCCACCGGTACCGACAGCTACGCCAATGCAGCGGGAACGTACAAAATTCGCTACAAGACAGTGGTGGGGGCCGAGTTAACGGCCTTGTTGGCTAATAGTCCTGGGAAAATAGCGTGTTGGAGTTTTCAATTCACAAGCGGCACGGGGGTATTGACGCAGCCCACCACGTCATATTGCCGATAAGCGCGCTGTCATGAAAACTCGTCTTGGCGCATTTCTGATGGCTTGGGCGCTTATCAGCAGCGCCGCAGCTCATGAACTCGAGGTCAACCGTGCCACCCTGGTGTCGCGGGATCGCCAGCACCTGATGCTCACGTTTTTTGTGGATTACCCGCGTGTTTTGCATCAAGTGTTGGCATCACAAAGACCCGTCAACGAGTTTGTGCTGACTTACTCGGCCATGGAGCCGCAGGCGTTTCAAAGCCAACTGTTAGCAGCGCAGCGTCAGTTACAGGCAGGTATCGGTGTCAAACTGCGCAACAACCAATCGGTCACACTTGTGCAGTGGGCGTGGCCCCAAGCGGCTGATGTCCAGGCGGCGATGCAAAAACGCGCGATGCAGCTCGTCGTGGCAGGCGCTGACCGCAGCCACGCCCACGCCGCGCCAATGGAGATACGAGCGCAGGCCAGCGCTTCAAAAGCCGATGACTTCGCGTTCATCACCTTGAAATTGCCGCCGCAGTTTCAGCAAGTGCTGGTTGTGTCGTATCAACCCAAACAAGTGTGGGTCAAACCGGGTACGTCGTCACCCGAGATTGCTTTTTGAGTCTTGGCAAATCTCGTTGTCATTGAGCAAGCCGCGTGAATTCGGCCCAATGAGCGCCAACATCACCAAGAGCGGCACCAAAATGTCGTAGCGGCGTGTCAACAGGCAGATCAGCGGGAAGGCCAAGTAGAACAATTCTTCAAAGGGCGGTTTTGGCTATCTCAATCCCAATATTTGTCTTTTCATGCCCTTGGTCACCGGATTCATTGAGTTTGTTGCTATAAAAAAATAACTACGTACCATCGCGGAGCTGACCTTATCCCCGCGAAGCCACTGTTAACAAGCCCTCAAAAATCAAATCGTCGATCAACTCGAACGGAATGGTGATGTGGTCTTGCATCTTCCACGCCGCGCCGCCGCTCAAGTAGCACCAGGGTTTGATGCCGCAGTGATTTTGCAAGCTGCCATAGAGGTATTCGATTGCGCCAGCAATGGCAAATGTGCCGCCACTGGTCAGGGCGTCGCTGGTGTTGGTTGGGAAATCTTGCACGTTACCTGTGGGAACATGCAAGCCGCTGGTGCCCGCTTGTAGGCTTTTGAGCATGATGCCGTGGCCGGGCAGGATCAAACCGCCAATGAATTTGCCCCCGGGCTCAACCGCTTCAATCGTGACGGCTGTGCCCACCATCACCACGACCAAGGGGCGCTCACCAATCGTGGTGGCTTTGTAGCGCGGCTCTTCCAATCGCTCCAGCATGTGGTGGCGTGCGCCGATCATGGCGACAAATCGGTCTGCGCCCAAACGCATCGGGTGGTCGTAGCCGTTGGTGATGCCGCAACTTTGGGCCTGCGACACAACCCAAGTGGGGCTCAAGTCCCACAGCTCAAGCTGTTCTTGCACGCGGTGGCGAATCGCGTCGCCCGCCACGCAGCACCCAAGCATTCGATCAGGTGCGCCGTGCAAGGCAGCCAGTGGTGCCCACTCGGTTTCGGCCAAGTGATCAATGTGCTCTAAAAAGACTGCGCCCTCGGCCAAAGTAGAGGCGCCGGGTGCGTCTGCGTCAAACAGCTTCCATTTGAGGCGGGTGTTGCCCACATCGATGGCAATCAAGCGACGTTGGCTTAAAGGGGCAGTGGTCATGGGCTTGTGCGCAGGTCAGAGGGAAGTTGGGTCCAGGGCAGGTCGCTGGGGTCGCAGGCAAACGCGGCGTGCGACTTGGCGTTGATGATGTCGTGTGCTGGGTCGGCAACCAAGGGCGTGAAGTCGGCGCGGTAATGGTTGCTGCTTTTGACCACGATGATCTTGCAAGTTGCTGGCTCGATGCCCAAGAACTGAAACAGACCACGATCTAACATTTGTTTTCTCTCGCTGGCCACTGCGATGCGGATGCCATCGATTTCAAGCGCCGCGCAGGGTCCAAGCGAAACATCGGCGCGCGTCATCATTGGGCCCGTCAGCGTGGTGGCGCCGTTACTCAGTGCGGTGACGGTGAAGCGGCCGTGGACGCTTGCCTCGGTGGGTTTGCCGTCAAAACCCCTCACCGATCGGCCTAAGTGCAGCTCGACAACCGCGCCGATACCCGCCGCATGAGCGGCCAGCGCTGACTCAGGGTCATGCAGCAGACCCAGGGCGACCGCGCCCGCAAACCGCTCGCCGGCGCGAGCATTGATCAGCGCGTGAAGCAGGCCGGTCGTGCAACTGTCGCCGCCAGCGCCGGGGTTGTCTTGCACGTCAGCAATCACGACGGCTTTGTTGCTGGCGCTGGCCCGTGCGGTCGCTTCTCTGACTGCTTGCGCAGGCGACATGGTGTGCAGCTGCCATTGCTTTGCGGGCTGCAGGCTTGCTTCAATCGCCGCGACTGCTAGCGCGGCGCGGGTCCCATAAGCCCAAAAAGTCGGCGCACACTCAGCAATGTCAGATGCGGGAAACCCCGGGCAAAAGTTTGAAACTGTTCCTAAATCAACATCATTTGCGGCCAACTGCTCATAAATGCCCTTGGCTGGATTTTGCCAAGTGGTCTGGCTGGCCAGCGGAATCAGGTGCGGCAGTCGCCCGAAAGCCATTGGCTCGCGACTCCCATGCTTCACACGCCTGCGCATCATTTGCCAAGCCAGTTCTCCCGTGAGCGCCATGTCGGTGTGTGGGTAGCGGCGGTAACTCACGCAAGCGTCGAGCTGTTGCAGCATGCGATCACTCACGTTGGCGTGGAGGTCGAGGCTGGCGATGATGGGCATGTCATTGCCCACGACCGCGCGAACCCTTGCAATCAGGTTGCCCTCACAGTCGTCCACGCCCTGCGAAACGGCAGCGCCGTGCAAGTCAAGGTAGATCGCGTCAACGTTGCGGTGGGCATGCACGTCGGCGACTATTTCGTCGCAAATGCGCTCAAACGCATCGCGCGTGATCAAACCCGAGGGCGTTGCTCCGGCCCAAAAACCCAAATGACAGGTATGCCCCGCAGCTTGTGCGGCCACCAAAAACCCAGCCGCAGGTAAGTTGACTCCATTCAACTTGGCCCGCAGGGAGTCGCCGCGCGTGGCTGCTAAAAACGTCGCGCCTTTGTTAAAGGCGGCCCAATCGGTTTGGCTTTCGGCAAAGGTATTGGTTTCGTGCTGAAACCCAGCAATGAGGATGTCCATGCGGCATCGTAGCGCTGTTGGGCCGCAATTTGCCGCGCAGTGCAACGAAGTCCGGGTAAGCGCGAGCACCGCCAATACGCACCAACTTGATTGAGTCGTTGAGGCATCTTCCCCGCTGATTTGCTGCAAAAGGCCTTGCTGGTGTGTAATGCAGAGCAAAATCGATACGAAAATGAACAATTGTCTGCTTGCCCCTATCTGCACCGTCTTGGTTGTTGAGGACAACCCTGAGTTGTTACTGCGGTTTTCGCAAGCGGTGGGTTTGGACGCACAACTGAAACTTGTTGGTGCTGTAGGTACTGGGCTCGATGGCATCGCGCTTTTGGACACCCACACGCCCAACGTCCTCATGGTCGACTTGGGGCTCCCCGACATCGACGGCATCGAGGTGATTGCCCATGCGGCCCGTCATCACCCCAACACAGAGGTGTTGGTTGTGACGATGTTTGCCGACGATCAGCATGTATTGAGTAGCATCGAGGCTGGCGCTACAGGTTACTTGCTCAAAGACACCTTGCCTGATCGCATCTGCGAGAGCATTCATGAGTTGTTGGCTGGCGGCTCACCCATCACGCCCAGCATTGCGCGCAAGGTTTTGGCGAGGTTTCGGCCTGTCAGCCCAAGCCCAGTTGCCGATGTGACTTTGCGAAACGATGCGCCCAATTCGTCGCAGCTCACGACTCGCGAAATTGACATCTTGCGTTTAATTGCCAAGGGTTTGAGCTTCACCGAGTTGGGCGAAGCGCTGAACATATCACCGCACACCGTGGTGGCGCATGTCAAAAAAATATACCGCAAGCTTGCGGTTCACTCGCGCGGAGAAGCTGTTTTTGAGGCGGGGCAGATTGGCATTTTGTAGCGCCACTCGATGCGCGATTGCAGCGCTGTGCCAGCTGCTGGTGTTTGTGTGTCTCGCGGCCGCGGGTTTTTCTGCGCGCGCTGTCGACGCGGCCAGCTTGCAAAGTAGCCGCGTGAGCTATCTTGCCAGCGATGACTTCGCTGTGCCCGTTGACGCCGAGCCTTGGCTTGGCATCGCTTTGCCGCACACGGCACCCCGCAGTGACGCGAGCGCCAATGGTGCACAAAGCGTGGCGGCCTGGTACCGCGTTGAGTTTGACTTACCGTCGGGCTTTGAAGCAGAGGGTGCTTGGGCGCTGTACTTGCCGTACTTGTATAGTGGCGGCCGGTTTTTTTTGAACGGGCAGCCGTTCTTTGCGGTGCCTGAAAGCGACGAGAAACTGCGCGTGAAATGGGAGCGGCCACACCTGTTGCTGCTGCCTCAGGGCTCGATCTTCACGCACGGCTTGTCTGCGGGGCGCAACGTGATTCACGTGCGCATGAGCCCGCAGCTGACCACGCTGCGGCTGCGTTTCCCCGTTGCCACCATCAGCCCCGCGCAAGTGTTGCAAGGCGTCTACGAGCAGCGTTTGTTTCTCATTCGAACCTTGGCGCAGGTCACCAGCAGCGCGTGTTTGGCCACGGGGCTTTTCGTGCTGTTCATTTGGTGGCGCAGGCGCAGTGAGGTGTTGTACGGCATTTTCGGACTCACGGCCGTGCTTTGGGGTGTTCGCACGCTGACCTTTGTGATTGAGCAATTGCCACCTGACCAGTGGCAGCTTTGGCGTGTGATGTACCAGTCGGCTACCGGCGGCTTTGTGGTTTGCATGGCACTGTTTGTGCTGCGCACGGCGGGTGCCGTGTGGCCGAAATTTGAGCGAATTTTGGTGGCCTACGCCTTGGTTGGCCCTGCGGTGTTGCTGGTTGGTGGCGCGACCAGTGATGCTTGGGTCAGCACGGTGTGGACAGCAGGTTTTTTTGGCGTTGCTGCATTGATTGTGGCGACCGTGTGCCTTTCCGCCTCGCGCGCGCCCACCAGCACGAATTTGGCGCTGATGTTCAGCGTGGGGGTGTCGGTTTTTTGTGCCGCGCACGACTATTTTTTGCTGGTGGGCTCGCCTTGGCTCACCCAGTTGGCCCCTGAATGGGCTGCGCAACGCATCTTTGTGTTGCAGTTTGCGGCCAATGTGGTGTTGCTGGTCATGGCGGGTATTTTGGCGAGCCGATTTTTAAATGCGCTGGCTGACTTGGAGTTGTTGAATCAAACACTCGACTTGCGGGTCGCCGCGCGCGAAGCCGTGATTGAGCAAAATTACCAACGGCTGGTGATGCTGGAGGGTCAGCGCAAAGCCCATGAGGAGCGCCAGCGCATCATGCAAGACATGCATGACGGGCTGGGCGCGCAGTTGTTTTCAAGCTTGTCGCGCGTCGAGCGAGACAGTCTTTCGCAAGCCGACATGACCGATGCGTTGCGATCATGCATCGTGGAGATGCGCTTGGCGATTGACTCTTTATCGAATTCCGATGAAGACTTTGAGGCGGTTTACAGCAACTTTCGCTACCGCTGGGAGCAGCAATTGAAGGCCTTGGGCATTGACTCAACCTGGCAAAACCAGCTTGATGCCCTGGCCTTGAAGATTGCGCCCCACCAAGGCCTACAAATCTTGCGCATCGCACAAGAAGCACTGGCAAACGTGTTGAAACACGCTCGCGCCACGCACGTCTGGGTCAGCGTCAGCTCTGACGCGACTGGGCTGTGTTTGGAGGTCGCCGACAACGGCTGCGGACTCTCAAAAGTGTCAGCAAGCAGCGGGCGTGGGCTGGCCAACATGCAAACCCGTGCTGCGCGGCTCGGCGGCAGCTGGGCGTTGAGTGAGTCGGGCGGACGCACACGGGTGGTGTTTACTATGGTGCTCTAAACGCGGGCGTAGTTGCTGAAATCGGCCGCACGAATACCGTGAATGCGGTATAGCCGCCCGGCCCAGTCAGCCCTACGCTTGATGCCATGAACAAACACCTCAAACACTGGCTACAGCGCCTGTTTCTAATTGCTGCGTTGCTCTCGGGTGCCGGGAGTGCTTTAGCTGTTGATTTTTGCTGGGCGTCAAGCTACGGTCGGGGGGTGGGCACACTGCCCAGCGCCTGCACCGGTGGTAAAAACGTCGAAGTGGGCATGTGCTACCAGCCCTGTCGCACCGGCTACCAAGGCGCCGTCACCATGTGCTTGCGCAACTGCCCGTCGGGCTACGTCAACACGGGGCTGACTTGCCACATCGACAAGCCGCTGTTGGTTGGCGCAAGCGTCGACGCTTGCACGTTCAGCACCAGCTGTCCGTCGGGCTACACGAATGCGGGTTTGCTGTGTGGGTTGAACACGCCGCCTGTGCCAGCTGGCTACACGGCGGCCGTGAGTGGCCCGGCGGCATCAGGGCTTGATTTGTCCAGAGAAATCTACGACCGTGGCATTGGCACGGCGCCGACGGTTTGTGTGGACGGCAAAGACAACAGCGGCGGGCTTTGCTACCCCGGCTGCAAGCCCAACTTCACGGGCGTCGGGCCGGTGTGTTGGAACCAATGCCCAGCGGGGTGGAAGCCTTGCGGCATGGGCTGTGCACGCAGCGGGGCGGCCTGCGCCGCAGTGGTGGTGGGTCAGGTTGCGGGCGTTGGCATGGCTGCGGCGCAGACCGGCGCGCTGATTGCATCGCTGGGCACCTCAGCTGGCGCGACCACGCCAGTGACTGCCTCGAGATTTCCCGAGTTGGCGCTCAAGGTCGAACAATTGAAAAAGCTGTATGAAGCCAACAAAGCTGCCATCACGCTCGCAACGAACGTCGCGACCGTTGCGGCCGCTCAATACAAACTCGAAAACGCCGTGACGATTGAAGAGGTCGCGGCAGCATCCGCGGCGATGACGGGCTTGCTAGACCCCACGGGTTTGATGTCAGCCGCCGCCGGTTTCATCCACCCAACTTGCGACAAGGTGCCCCAATGAACACGCAACACCGATTCATGCGGGCGCTCAAAGCGCTGCTGCTGCCCCTTTTGTTGGTGCAAATGGCACCGGCTGCACTGGCCCAAAATAGCGGCATGCAAGTTTTAGCGGCTTGGTACGGCCAAGAAAATGGTGCCAAAGTTGACACCATTCGCGATCGAAAGGTTGTGGACTACCTGCAAGAAGCCGCCCAAAGCGGCATCTTGCAGGTGCCCAGCAACATGAACGATTTCTTTCGCCGCGATCCGTTTCCTGGCGTGCCAAAAGTGCTTGCCGTGCAATTGCGATACAACGGTGTGGTCTACAACATCCGCCAAGTGGAAGGGCGCAATTTGGTGTTTCCGGGTGTGCTTGGCGTGTCTTACTTGCCGGAGCCACTTGCGACACCGATCAACTTGCGCGCAGCATGGTACGGCGTTGAAGGCACCGCGCAGGCAAGCAATGCCGCGCTTGATTCAGTGCGCAAGGGCATGCTCAACGGCAATATCCACATTCCGGCAGACATGAACACTTATTTTGCCGGCGATCCGGCGCCTGGAAAAGTCAAGCGCGTGGCGGTTAACCTGGACTTCAATGGCCGCAACTACGACTTGCGCCAAATCGAGGGTAAGGCACTCACGTTTCCGGGGGTAGCTGGTGTTGATTACTTGCAGCTGCTCAGCGCCAGCCAGGGCGACGTGAAGGGGGTGTTCAACTCCAATTTCTACATGCTCAAGTACCCCGATTTGAAGGAAGCATTTGGCTCAAACGCCGATGCATTGTGGTCTCACTATGTGAACTTTGGCATGAAAGAGGGGCGCGATCCCCATCCAGAAATCAGCATGAGTGCGCTTCGCTTGCGGTATGCGTTTTTGCAAACTTTGTACGGTAGCGACTACTCAAAGTACATCCAACACTTTGTTGCGGCCAACAAATTGGGTGCCGGCATGAATGCCAACCCAGGCAACACCTCGTTCGCTGATAAAGGAATCTTCTCAGACGTCAGGTTGGCTTATTTTGACGTGGACTACTACTTTAAGAAGAATCAAGTGGTTTGCGAAGACCGCAGCATGACGATTCCTGAGGGGGGTGCACGAAATTGTGCGACACCATCTGGGGTGGTGTTTGATGTAACGCGCTTGGTTGAACACTACATGACCGTCGGTCAGGCGCGGGGTTTGCGGGCGCACAACCACCCCGTGGGTGCGGCGCAGTCGGCGCATCTGCGCGAGTCCATGCGTTCGGGCGATTGGCTGGGCATCAACGAGTTTTTGGTGTCGCGCAACGGCGTCAACATCGCCATTTTGCAAGGCAATGCCGACTTCGCGGTGTACCGGTCGGGCGGCAGCATGGCGGGCATCCGCAATGAGACTTATGTGGGGCTGCATACGGGCAACGTCGTGTCGTCTCTGCCCAACGGCGCCTTCATCACCATGCAAGGCGATGGTCGCTTGTGTACTTACAGAGGCAGATCGCCCAGCGACAACAAAGGTTTGATCGGATGTTCAGCCCCGGCGCGTGCGGCCACGTCCTTCTATTTGCATCTGCAAAGCGACAACAACTTGGTCATCCGTTTTGGTGATTCTGTGTTCAATGACCGAGGCTACGCTTGGGACTTTCGCACCACCAAAGCTGCCGCGCCTGGCTTTTTTGGAGAGGCCTTGGCATCGATTCAAAGTGCAGTGGGGTGCAGACGCTGAAGCGCTCCCTTAGATGTTTGTTGCATCCTCCTGGGTTAGGCGGTACGCTCATGTGCGCGGAGGAGCATTTGTGAAAATCAGAAAAGTCGGTGTGGCGTTTGTTTTGACGGCCTACACCATGCAATCGATGGCGCAGTCGTTTGGCCAGCCCTCGGCGGGATCGCCTCCAAGCTTCCCGCCTTTTCCTGCAGCGGGTGCTGCTTCTGCCCCTAGTGGAGGCGGCTTTGCTGGGGCGACTGCGCGAGAAACGGGCAGCGAGTTGCGGATCAGCACCGCATTTGAGCGCGGCATTGCGCTGGGTCGGCTGGCTGACGGGGATGGCCCGCGTGTTGTTGAGGATTTGGCGCAGCATTTTGCGCAGTTGCGAGGGTTCAAAGTCGTCGCCGATGGCGGGCGAATCTTCGGCCTCGCGACACCCATTTTCGGTACCGAGCCGGTTGTGATCGCCCGTGTGCGCGACGGCGATCAGCAAGTGATTGCGTTCAGTGTCGTGATTCAACCCCGTCGCCTCCCTGAGCTATTGGTGAATGCCTTCAAAGTCAAGCCAGGCCAAGCGGAGCCCAGAGCGGCGCTTGCTGAGCTGGCATCAGGAGACTTGGAGACTCAGATCAATGCTGTGGTTGGTGAGCGCAGAAAGTTGCTCGCGGCCTTGCCACTGACTGACTTGGATATGCGAACCATTGATTTGGGCTACGTGGACGCCGACTCAGCCATGTTTGCCCTGCGCGCGATGGGGTTTGCCGTCGTTACCGATGGTGATGGTTTGGCCCAAGATACCAGTTACAAAGGAGCACCGATCGGTTCGGCATTGTCTGGCGCCGATGCTGGGGGCGGTTCGATAGGCGGCTCTGGCTCAAGCCCAGGGGGCGGATCTGGATTTGGATCGGGTGGTTCTGGTGGTTTTGGCGGCTCGGGCGGCTTCGGCGGATCAGGTGGATCCAGTGGCTTTGGTAGCTCAGGTGGATTTGGTTCCGGTGGTTCTGGATCAGGCGGATTTGGAGGGGGCGGTGGTTTTGGGGGTGGCGGTAGTTCTGGTGGATTTGGCGGCAGCGGCGGTGCAAGCAGTGGTGGTGGTAGTCAAAGATTGGCTGGGATTCGCACACTGCCCACGGCGATCGCGTTGGATCGATTGCCCCTGATCGTTCGCATGCCGGCCGCTGAGGCTCGCAGCACGGGTTTGGTCGGCGCTGATTCGGGTGGTCAAGGTGGTGGTGGCAGCGCCGCGCAACGCGATCAGTTGGGCCTGACGGTCGTGCCGAACGCTGCAACCTCACTGCCTGAGACGGTTTCTGGCAGCTCGACCCAGCTCTTGGTGCTGTATCACCCCGCCTATCCGCAGCAGCTTGCGCGTGTCCAGCGAATCATCAAAGAAACCATTGATAAGCCGGCTCGGCAGGTCTACATCGAGGGCATGGTGCTTGAGATTTCGCAGCAAGGACTCAAAGAGTTGGGCGTTGAGTGGAAGGCGGCTCGGGGGAATAAGACGTTGGCGTTGGGTGCAGCCGTGAATCCCGGGCCTGGCGACTTCACCTTTGGCTTCACCCGCAACAGCGCGGCCGCGGTGAGTCCGGCTGAAATCCTCAATCGCATCAATGCGGTTGTGGAAAAAAAGCAGGCTGAGGTGCTTTCGCGTCCATCCGTCATAACCTTGGATAACCGCCAAGCCACCATTCGAGTTGGCACCGACATCCCAATTTCGACCAGCCGGGATGCTGGCAGCGCGTCCACGGGTCGCGTTGCATTTTCGTTTCAGTACATCCCCACCGGTATCTTGCTCAACGTTCGGCCACGCATTGCTGAGGACAATTCAGAGATCAGCTTACAGATCGACGCGACAGTGTCCAGTGCTGTGCCTGGCGCTGATTTACAGGTGCTCGACCCCACCAGCCGCATTCCGCTGGCGTCAGCGCCCACCATCTCGACTCGGCGGGTGCAAACCTACGCGCGCATCCGTGACAATTTTCCGCTCATCATTGGCGGTTTGGTGAGTCGCAGCAAGCAAGGCGATGAGGACAAGGTGCCGGGTGTTGGCGAGTTGCCGATCTTGGGCAAGCTCTTTGGCCACGAGTCCGACAAGACAGAACAACGCGAGGTGGTGATCGTGCTCACGCCCTCGGTTGTGACTGAGAATTTTCGCGAAACCAAAGCCCAGTACCCCAAAGATGATCCACGATTTGATTTGGTCGGTACTCAACTGTTTCGCGAACACTATCGGCTGCGTGCTGAAGACTTGCAAGACAGTGGCTACTTGCGCCAAAGCCGCCGCTTGATCGACGCAAGGCAGGCCGCGAATGCCGCCATTCGTGCCAAACCAAGCTTGGCTAGTCAACAACCCTACGCGGCTTTTGCTGGCGATCGTGTACCCGGCGAGTTCGCGTTCGTCACCGGCATGATGTATGGCTTGCTTGACCGACTCAAGGCGGGCGAACCCATCAAGCAAGACAACATGTTTTTCTTTGAGTCGGATCCAGCCTCGGGCTTGCAACGACCGGTGACCTTGTCGCAAGTGATGGCGCGCTTTGGTGATGGCTCAGACCCGGCCAGCTTCTTTGAGCGACAAAGAGGCAAGGCTTTGGCCTTGACCTTCAGGTTCACGCGCAACTCGACCAAGGTGGAAGACACATTTGCCGAACCGGTGCCGGTGGTCACGTTAGTGGACTGTGCCAACCGTGCAGCGTGGACCAAAATTTTGTGGGATATGAATCAGCCCCTTGATGGTCAAGACCGTTTCACTGTGTTGATCCACGATCCCAGTGACATCGGTCGATTGCAGCTTGCGCTGGCCACGAAGAACACGGTTCTCAACAATGGGCTTGAGCGCGCCATGGTGTTCAACAACTGGCTACCCGGCAAGATGATTCACCTACAAGATGTTTCACCAACCTGGAAGCGAGTGTTGGAAGCTTCTGTGGCTCGGTATTTCTTCTACGGCGAGCACTTTTACGCGCAGTTCATGCAAGAACACGAAGCGGCCTTGCAGCGGATGGCGCAGGCCTTGAGGCGCGACGCCCCAACCTCGCCCTAGATTAGACCGATGCACGTCCCAAAACCTCAAGCGATGATGAGCGATCGGCTGCGACTGGAGCCGCTGCTGATGTCGCACGCGAACGATCTGCAGCAAACTTGTGCCGACATCGCAGGGCGCGCCAGCATCTTGAACTATTTGATGGATGCGCCGCTGTACCACGAGGGCGGTTTTTTGCGCTTGGTTGGCGTATTTTTAGAGCGGCAGTCGAGCGGCAGCGATCAGCCCTACGCCATGGTTGATCCGGCCATTGGCCGTGCATTTGGCATCACGCGATTCATGGAAATCGACGCAGGCAACGACTGCGTCGAAATCGGCACCTTGATCGGACGCGAGTATCAGTCTCAAGGTTTGAATTTGACCAGCAAGTTGCTGATGCTGTCGCACGCGTTTGACGTCATGAGGGCCGCCAGGGTGCAGTTCAAAATTGATGTCCGCAACACCGCGTCAATTGCGTCGATTGAGCGCCTAGGCGCAAAACGCGAAGGCATCGCACGCGATCACATTCGCATGTGGGACGGCTGGCGGCGCAGCTCTGCCACCTACAGTGTGTTGGCCCGCGAGTGGGTTGAACTCAAACCGAAGATTGAGCACGACATCCAAACCAGTGGAGTGGCCGAGCATGCCGCATAGCCAAGGCAGTTTGGGTAAGCTGACGGGGTTACTGATTGGGGTGTTGGCGGCTGCGACCGTGCTGGCGGCGCTTTTGAGCGGGTACGAGTTGCATCAAACGACGCGCGATGCGCGCCATGCACGCTATGAGCACTTGAGCGATCAAGCGGTTCAAGTGTTGGAGCAAAGCTTGCATTTGGGCTTGCCGCTTGACGATTTGCAGGCGATTCCCTCAACACTGGCTCGGCTGGCGTCGAACGATCCAAAAATCAGCTACTTCGATGTCTTGTCTCCGAGCGGCACCGTGCTATACAGCTCTTTGGCGTCGCGCGTGAAAACGGCCGCGTCCGCCGCGATGTCTGCGCAAGCGGCCAACGCTTTAGGCGGGCGCTGGAGTGCAACTGAAGCCGGCCAGCGAGTTTTGGGCCACCAAGTGAGTAACAGTTTTAACTTGCCGGTGGCCTGGGTTGTCATTGGGTTTGATGAGCGCGCTGCTCTGGCTGAGAGTCGAGACAGTGCCATCAATTTGGCTTGGATCGCCGCTGGCGCTGGCATCTTGGCGTGTGCGTTGCTTGCGCTTGCGCTTCGGTATTGGCGGCCCAAAAAAGTCGTGATCGGAGACTGGCGCGTCATGTTGGTATTGGGCGCAGCGATTGCCCTGATGATGGGTTGCGTGGCAATCTCGGCGTACCACGCTGCGGCACCGTCGGTGACCGCAGATGCGCAGCGCAAGGTCGACTTGCTCACACGCGGCTTGGCGGCGCGCTTGCAGCAAGCCCATGACTTGGGGCTGGCGTTGAATCAGGTGCCTGGCGTCGAGGAGGCCATTCGCGAATTGATGGCGCACAACACCGAAATTGCCCAAACCCGAGTGATCAGCAATGGCACCACCTTGGCCAGCGTCGGTATGGTGAGCTCAGCAGCAGCGGGTGGTGGAGTTGATGATAAGGGTTTGGTCCAAACCCGACTGCAACTCGCGAGCGATCCGCCCATTGAGTTGGCCGTGCTCACCCGAGTTGATCCTCGGTATGCCCAGCGGCTGTTGTTCGAGCTTGCGGCTGATTTGGTTATCTTGTTGATCGTGGTCGTATTTTTGGCGCGAGAGCTCTTGTTTTGGCGGATGGCGCGGCAAGTTGAGGGCAATTTGAATGCTGTTGGCTCGCTGGATGAAGCCGCTGTTGACGCGCGCTTAAGCGGCCTGAGCGGGCTTCGCATGCCGTTCTTGCTGTTGATGTTGGCTGAAGACTTTTCGCGCGGATTCATGCCGCTGTTTGGCGCGTCGCTGCCGACTTGGTTCGTCGAGGTGTCGCGACCCCTTGCTTTGGGTGTGCCGCTGGCTGTGTTCATGGCCTGCGTGGCGTTTTCGCAGCCGCTTTTTGGCGGTTGGGTGACGCGCGTGGGCATCAAGCGGGTGTTCGTCACGGGTGCTGTGTTGTCCGCGGTGTCCCATGCGTTGAGCGCTCTTGCGCCGACTCTTGAGTTGTTGATTGTTTGCCGCGCGGGCGCGGGGGTTGCTTGGGCGCTGGCGTTCATTGGCACGCAAGCGGCGTTGTTGGCCAACCCCGACCCGGTGACCCGTGCTCGACAGCTTGCAGCATTTGTGTCGGTGATCATGGTCTCATTGGTCTGCGGGCCGTCACTGGGCGGTTTTGTGGCCGATGCACTCGGCGCAAAAACGGCGCTTTGGGGTGCCAGCGGATTCGCAGTGGTGGCATTGGTGATGGTGTGGCGAGCGCGCGCGGCGGTGCGCAAAAATCGCCTGCCTGGCGATGAACCCGCTGTTCAATCAAAGCGCGCGGATTTGCAGCGCGACAACCTGATTGACGACGACTTGCGGGTACCACCGGCTGGTCTTGTTTGGGCGCTCTTGCGAAACCCGCGTTTCATCGGTTTGTTGCTTTTGGCTGCCATGCCCGCCAAGTTGATGTTGGTGGCGCTTTGCTTTTATTGGGTGCCAGTTTTGGCCGCACAGGCGGGCGAGAGTGCGGCAATGGCTGGGCGGATGATGATGATTTATGCCATCGTGATGGTGGTTTGTGCGCCATTGGCGGCGCGCCTGGCGCAACACTTGCGCACCAAGCTCGGTGCGCGCACCGATGCATTCATGGTGTTTGCAGGTTTGTTGTTGTCAAGCGTGGGTGGTTTTGGACTTTGGGGCTTGACGGGTCTCGTGGCCGTTTCCTGGGCCATGCTCTTGCTTGGGCTTGGCCAGAGTCTGGCCCTGACGCCTCAGGTTGGCGTGTTGCAGCGCGTCGCAGGCGACAGCATCTTGAGCCACGGCTCCAACGCGGTGTTTGGCTACTACCGCTTGGCTGAGCGAACCGGCAGTGCGCTCGCACCACTGGTGTGTGCGGGCTTGACGGCGGCCATCGGACTGCACAGCAGCGTGCTGGTTGTGGCGGTGAGCGCCTTGGTCTGTGCGGTTTTGTTCGCTGGCGTATTTGCCCGCACCCCGCGAACTGCGTTAGGTGCAGTGCAATGAAACGGCGCGACCTGTTGGTGACTCCCTTGGCTCTGGGTGGTTTCGCGGCAAGCGCTTGGGCTCAGGGCCTCGGCAAAGGCGGGCCACGCATTGCAATGGTGAGCTGGCGTGGCGAGACCGATGTCGAGCGCGGATTTCGCGATGCGTTTTTGCCATCACAGGGCGGCAAACTGGCGCCGGGCGTGCAACCACGGTTCGAGCCGCACAACGCGCAGCAAAATCGCGACCGCTTGGCCACCATTCGCGAGCAATTGCTCGCCGGTCCGCCTGATTTGATCTACGCGTGGGGCACTTCGGTTGCGCTGGGTCTCATGGGCGCGATTGATGCCGCACATCCGGTGATCGGAAAAACCGTGCCCTTGGTTTTTGCGCCCGTTGCCGACCCGGTGGGCTCTCGGGTCGTGCCCAATTTGCGCGAACCGGGGCGGTGGGTCAGCGGCGTGTCGCACATGCCTAGCGCCATGCTCCACTGGCAGGCCATGGGACGCTATGCGCCTGCCAAGCGTGTGGGGGTTCTGTACAACCCGTTGGAGTCCAACTCAGTTGCCAATGTGCGAGAGTGGCAGGGCTTAGCCAAGGCGCAAGGCTTTGAGTTGATTGCGACTCCCTTCGAGGTGGTTGCCAATTTGCCCAGCATCGGGGGCGTTGAGGCGCTTGTCCAGGGCTTGCACAAGCGAGGGGCTCAATGGCTTTTCATGGGGCCAGATACGTTTTTGTTCAGCCACATTGATCGCATTGCACAGGCGGCGTTGGCGCTCAAATTGCCCACATTCGCGGCAACAGAATCGCAAATTGTCAGCAAAGCGCCCGTGCTCATGGGATTGGTCGCTAAGTTTTACCAAGTTGGCTTGTTTGCTGGCTACAAAGCACAGCAATTGCTCGCAGGCCCACAGGCCCGTGTACCGGTTGAGACCTTGGCGCGATTTTCAATGGTGGTGCGGCTGAGCACCGCCAAGGCGATCAACGTGCTGCCGCCGCTGGGGCTGATTGACCACGCTGAATTCAGACCGTAGCGGCATCAATCGAGCCCGTGTTTTTCATCACGGGCTGGGTTGAAAAGCTCAGGCGGGCTGCACAATGTCAACATGAAACTCATCATTGGCAACAAAAACTACTCCTCTTGGTCGCTTCGGCCTTGGTTGATGCTCACTCAGCTTGGCATTGAATTTGAGGAGGTCAATTTGCGATTTGACAGCTTCGCCAGCGACTCCAACTTCAAGCGCGAGGCGCTGGCCATCAGCCCGGCTGGGCGCGTGCCAGTGTTGGTTGACGGGGACTTGGTCGTGTGGGACACCTTGGCCATTGTGGAATACGTGGCTGAAAAATTCCCCGACTCCCACGTGTGGCCGCAGGCGGTTGCCGCGCGTGCCCGAGCCCGCAGCATTTGCGCCGAGATGCACTCTGGGTTCAGCGGTTTGCGCAGCAACTGCCCCATGAATCTAGAGGCGAGCTTGCCCCACATTGGGCAAATCGTCATGCGCGACCATGCGGCTGCCAGGGCAGACTTGGCTCGCATCGTCGCCATGTGGGGTGAGCTGCTTGACCAACACGGTGGCCCGATGCTTTTTGGTGACTTTTGCGCCGCTGACGCCTACTTCGCGCCAGTTTGCGCCCGGATTCGGGGCTACGGTTTGCCCGTGCCGGAGCCAATCAGCGCGTACGTTGAGCGCGTTTTTGCGTTAACTGGCATGCGAGCCTGGGTGGCAGCGGCTTTGTTGGAGCAAGACTTTGTGGCTGAGGATGAGCCCTACCGATCGTCCAGACCATGAAAAAAGGCCGCGTTCGCGGCCTTTTTTTCGAGGCGAATGTCTTCAGAACTTGGTGCCAATGGCAAAAGTGAGCGCCAAGGGATCGATTTTTGCGTCGATGAATTGGCCGCTCGACAGGTTCGTGCGCGTCGACAAAAACGTTTTGATCGCGTTGGCGTTCAAATAGATTTTGCTGTTGACGTTGAAGACCGCGCCGACTTGCAGCGAGCCTGCAAACTTGGAGTCAATCGTCAAGGTCGTGCCAGCACTGCCGGGTGCCGTGAGCGCGGTGAGTGCCGCTGTGCCCTTGGTGCCGTAGAACTTGGCATAGGTCGCGCCCACGCCAACATAGGGGCGAATCGTGGCCTCGGCTGCGCCGAATCGGTACTGCGCCAAGAGCGTGATCGGTAGGGCTTTGACCTCGCCAATTTTGCCCAGGGCCTCGATGCGGGCGGCGCCCACGATGTCGTGCTTGAAGCCAGCGCCCACAGGCAAACTGAAGACGATGTTGTCCGTCATCGAGTAGTTAACCGCGCCAGTGAGCTGGGTATCGGCCTTGACGTCGGATTTGCTGTTGGGAAACGCGGGTGCGCTTAAGTCACCGCTGGTGACTTTGGGCGTCAGCGTGGTGATGCCACCTTCGATGGTGATGGAGCCCGCGCGCTGGGCGTTGGCCGAGCCGATCGCGCCCAAGCATGCTGCGGCGACGATGGAGACTTGTGCGAATTGGGTCAGAGTCATTTGGTGTGTTCCTTGAATGGGGTTGTGATCAATTGCTTGGGCTTGCTCAAAGCAGGCCAGCCTTGACCATTTCAGACAACACGAACTTGGCTAACAACTCGTAGCCGTACGGCGTGGGGTGCACATCGTCGGCATATTGGTAGCGCGACACATCGCCTGCTATGGCGCTGGCGGCGGTACAGGTCAGTGATTGGCCGCCGAGCGGGTTTGCTGGCGATGTGGCGCTGCACGCGACGTTTTTGACATTGCTGATGCCGTAGGGTGCAGGGTTGGCCGCTTGGTTGGTGCTTTCGGTGTACGCGTCAGCGATGACGACGTTGGCGCCAGCTAGCGCTTTGACGAGCTCGCCGTTGAAGGTTTTGGTCATCGTGTCGATCAAGCCTTGGGTGGCCGCATCTTGCGCCAAGCCGTAGGGTGTCTTCGAGACGTTTGGCATGTTCACCACGACCACGTATTTCGCGCCCCGAGCCAGCACCAAGGCCTTGACGTATGCGCCCAACTCGCCGCCTGCCACGCCCATGCCGGTCACTGCGCCAACGAGTGCCGCATTGGTTGCATCGGCCTGGCTTTGACCCGCAGCCATGCGACCAGCGATCACTTGCGGGATGCTACCGGCTTGAATAAAGAGGTCATTGCCGCCAGCCAGCACGGTCACCAGCTCGGTGCCCTTGTATGAGCCGCCGATTTTGGCCAGGTGGTTTTCCATCTGGTTTTTGACTGGCAAAGTCAGTTGACCCAAAACCGCATTGCCGCCGCCCAGCAGTTTGTTGCCCGGGCCTGGTTGCAGGGTGACGCGTGAGCCGCCTTGGGCGTAGCTGAAACAGTTTGCGTTGTTGACGGTTGGCACCGCAAAACCAAATTGGGCTGCGCCGTCCAAACCGGTTTGAGCCGCGCACGGTGCTGCCAGCTTGTATTGTTTGGCGACGATTTCGGTCCAAATGAGTGCCGTTGGGCTGTTGACGGTGTATTTGCCACCACCCACTGCCTTGACCGTGCCGACCGCGTAGCTGCCGACATCACTCAAGCTGTCGCCAAAGTTGACCATGCCTGAGAACGAGACTTTTGGCGTTTGATCGCCCGCATCGCCGCCGCCGCATGCCGCAACCATGAGGGCTGCGCCCACCGCGGCCATTGATGCCGCAAATCCACGCTTAGAAAAAATCATCCGAAGTCTCCTGACAACAAGTTAAGTTGGGGCCGCAATGGCGATTTGCGGCGTTTAGAGGGCGATCCTAGTGCCGAATACCGCTTTTTTGTAGAGGACAAACGCGCAATCCGGTTCGGCAGTGGCGTTCAAACGTCACTTTGCGGATGGCTAAACTTGTTTGATATGAGTTTGGATGCACCAATACCCCAATCACCCGCCGTTTATCTGGTGGGCGGTGCTGTGCGCGATGCGCTTTTGGGGCGCGCGGTCAGTGACCGCGACTATGTCGTGGTGGGCGTGTCGCCCGAGCAAATGCTGGCCGAAGGGTTCTTGCCGGTCGGCAAGGATTTCCCGGTTTTTTTACACCCACAGACGCACGACGAAGTGGCTTTGGCCCGGTTGGAGCGCAAAACCGCTGCCGGGTACCGAGGTTTTTCTGTCCAGTTTGACGCAACCGTCAGCATAGAAGACGACTTGTCGCGCCGCGATTTAACTATTAATTCAATAGCATTGAAGCTAATGAATTCGGAGACCAAGGGCGAATTTTCTGTAAAAAAGATGATTGTTGAGGCTTCAAGGATCAATTGGGCGGCTGCGATGGTGAATGCGCTTGCCGATGGCGACGCCCCAGTCTTGGTTGACCCGTTTGGCGGTCTGCAAGACTTAGCCAGCAAAACCTTGCGCCACGTCACAGCTGCATTTGCTGAGGACCCTGTGCGCATCTTGCGGGTGGCCAGGTTTGCCGCTCGCCTCACTGGTTTTGAGGTCGCACCCGATACCGTGCAACTCATGCGAGGCATGGTCGATGCGGGCGAGGTTAACGCGCTGGTGCCCGAGCGGGTTTGGCAAGAGCTCAGCCGGGGCTTGATGGCTGACGAGCCCTCAAAAATGCTGACCGTGCTGCGCTCGTGCGGTGCGCTGGCGGTGTTGCTGCCTGAGGTGAACGCGCTGTGGGGCGTGCCCCAGCCGATTGAGCACCACCCCGAGGTTGACACGGGCGTCCACCTTTGTTTGGTGCTTGACGAAGCGGCACGAGCCAACGCAGGCTTGGCCGTCCGATTCGCGGCGCTTTGTCATGACCTTGGCAAAGCCACGACTCACGCGCATTTGCTACCCAAACACCACGGTCACGGTGAGCGCAGCGTGAAACTGCTGCAGCGCATTTGCGACCGACTCAAAGTGCCACTCGAATGTCGCGAGTTGGCCGAAATCGTCGCGCAGGAGCATGGCAATGTGCATGGCTGCATGTCGTTGAACGCCGCTGCCACCGTGCGCTTGATGCAGCGATGCGACGCGTTTCGCCGCCCCACGAGGTTTGAGCAAGCACTGTTGGCCTGCGAATGCGATGCCCGTGGACGCGCCGGCTTGAGCGAGCGACCCTATCCGCAGCGTGACCGCCTGCTCAAAGCACTGTTGGCAGGTCTGAGCATTGATTCAAAAACCATAGCAACAAACGCAATGAATCCGGTGACCAAGGGGCAAAATGCCATCAAAATTGACGAAAACGATGCTGATAAAGCCAAATCAGCCCGTTTGACGGGCGAGCGCATCAAACGCGCCATTGCAGCCGCCCGGGTTGACGCGGTTGCGGCCGCGTTCGAGCGCGCGGGTCTGGCCGCTTAGTCCTCTAACTCAGCCTTGGCCAGCTCGACGTCCAGGCGCTCCATCGCGTCTTGCGGCGTGCTCTCAGCGGCTTGGTTGTAGAGCTTTTCAGCTTCTTTCATCTTTTTGTCGCCCTCCAGCATGACCAAGCCATTGGCGTATTCGATCATCGCGATGGCGCTGGTGGGGTTGAGCTTGATCGCCTCTTGGTACATCTTCATGCCGGTGTCTTTTTTGGCACCGTAGGTCATGCCGCCAATGAGCGAGCCGACTTTGTCAATCACCTCGGCATGAAACGAGGCCAGCGCGATGTGCGCGTCGGCGTGTTTTGGGCTGAGTTTGATGGTTTTTTCAAGCGCGTCTTTCACCTTGCCGCCCAAACCTTGGGCCAAGGCTTTGGCCACGCTGATGCCTTGACCATAGCGCCCCAAGGCGTAGGCTTGCCAGTAGAAAGCGTTTGCGCTGCTGGGGTCTGCTGATTGCTGGGCAACCGCGCGCTCGGCGACTTCAAGAAACATGTCGAGCTTGGTTTTCTCTTTGGCCTCCAAGTAGTTGGCGTAAATGCAAGTGGCTTTGTTGGCCAAGCTGATGCCTGCACCGCCTAGCTTGAGGCCCGACTCGGCCGCCTTTTGAAACTCGCCGTTGTGGAACAGGGCCCAAGCCTCCAGCAGCGCTTTGTCGGTCGGTAGGGGCTCGCAATCGCCTTTGTGCAGTGCTGCCCAGTTTTTCTTCACGCTCGCAGCGTCAAAACCGAATTCTCCCGCGTGTGGGGATGCTGTCCATTTCGCCATTTTGTTGTCTCCTGAAAATCAAATCCGACTGAATTGCTAGGATAGCACCGCTGCATGAAGCCTAGCCTTACCCATAAACCCCAATCACTCCGACGGCCCGTAAGCCCCAGCCAGTTTGAGCAAGTGAATTCGCTGGTTGGCCTCAAGGTAGGGCACCAACAAATTCAGCGTGTGGTGTGCGCCGCGCATCAAGGCAGCTTGAGCGCTTTCGGGCTCAAGGGCGCGGCGCGGGTCTTTCACGTACTCAAAACTCAGCCAGTAGGTGAGCACCACGACCATGCTGGTGGCGGTGGGCTCCAACTCGCGCGAGTCAATCTTGACGGCACCACTGCGGCTCATGCTGTCAAGCAAGGTGCGCACCGAGCGGGTTTTGTTCTTCAATATCCACTGAAAATGCGTTTCCAAGCGGCGGTTCTTGGAGAGTAAGTCGTTCAAGTCGCGATACAAAAACCGGTATTCCCAAATCAGCTCAAACAAGCTGTGCATGAAAAACCAAGCGTCTTCCACGTCACGCACCCCGTCGCTGGCGTTGAGCAATTCACTCAAGCTTCGCTCGTAGCGGTCAAACAGCGAGTTGATCAGCTCCTCTTTGGCGGGGTAGTGGTAGTACAGGTTGCCGGGGCTGATTTTGAGCTCGGCTGAGATCAGCGTCGTCGAGACGTTGGGCTCGCCAAAACGGTTGAACAACTCCAGCGTGACTTCCAAAATCCGCTCGGCCGTGCGGCGCGGCGCTTTTTTAACCATGGCACTTGTCTCATTCAGTGGCGTTGGGTCACTGTACCCGATGCAGCACTCGATTCGTCATACTACTATTTATGTAGCAACAAACTTTATGAATCCGGTGACCAACTGCCAATATCTCATCAAAAAATTCAAACCAAGGCGATGGCGGGCTCGAATTTGGCCCGTTTTACGCTGAAGAACGCCCGCACGTTTCGCACGTTGGCATCTGCCGCAAACAGCACTTGGGCCAGCAGCAAGTAGGCGGGCATGTCGCGCACTTGGACGATGAGCACGAAGTCCGGGCCGGGGCTCGTGCGATAACACTGCTGGACGCTGGCGTGCGCAACCGCGCGGGCCTCGAAGCTGTCTTGGGTGGTGGTGTTTTGCACCTCCAAACTCACCTCGACAATGGCGCTCAGGCCGTGCCCGATGAGCGCGGCCAGCCGCTCTGGGTTGAGCAGCGCGACCTCACGCTCGATCAGACCCGTCTCGCGCAGCCGGTTCACACGTCGAAAGCAGGTCGCGGGTGTCGCCAGCACTTGCACGGCTAAATCCTGGTTTGAACAGGATGAGTCGATCTGGAGGTGGGCCAAGATGCGCAGATCCAGTGCATCCAGTGTGATTGAATCTTTCATTTGAAAATCATATTTGAAATATTTGATCGTTGTTTGTTTCGCATGACTAAATCCACCGTTTTGAAGCAAAATTTGCAAGCACATTGCACATTCGTGGTCGTACATTCCCGTGCATCGCATCGCCGAGCAAGTTTTTAAGGGAATTCAATCATGTGTGGCATCGTCGCTTCAGTCTCGACTCAAAACATCGTTCCCATCTTGGTCCAAGGCCTGCAGCGGCTTGAGTACCGGGGCTACGACTCCTGCGGCGTGGCCGTTCATGCGGGCGGCTTGCAGCGCGCCCGCTCGACCGCACGCGTGGCCGAGTTGATGGAGCAAGTCAACACCGAGAACATCACCGGCTTGACGGGCATCGCCCACACCCGCTGGGCAACCCACGGCGTACCGGCCGTGCACAACGCCCACCCGCACTTCAGCCACGGCCCAGGAGCCGCGCCCGACGCGCGCGCGGGCCGCGTGGCCTTGGTTCACAACGGCATCATCGAGCACCACGACGAATTGCGCGCCGCCCTCCGTCTAAAAGGCTATGTGTTCACCAGCCAAACCGACACCGAAGTCATCGCGCACTTGATTGACTCGCTCTACGACGGTGACATCTTCAAAGCCCTGCAAGCGGCAATTGCGCAGCTGACGGGTGCGTACGCCATTGCCGCGTTTCACCGCGACGAGCCCCAGCGTGTGGCGGGCGCTCGCGCGGGCTCGCCGCTCATCATGGGCGTGGGCACTGACAACTTGACGCACTTTTTGGCAAGCGACGCAATGGCCTTGGCGGGTGTGACGGATCGCATCATCTACTTGGAAGAAGGCGACCAAGTTGACATGCAGCTGGGCAAATATTGGATCGTTGGCAAAGACGGCAAACCGGCTCAGCGCCCCGTCAAAATCGTCCAAGCCCACAGCGGCGCTGCCGAGTTGGGCCCGTATCGCCACTACATGCAAAAAGAGATTTTTGAGCAGCCCCGCGCCTTGGCCGATACCTTGGAAGGCATTGTCGGCATCAGCCCCGACTTGTTTGATGGCCCCAACGTCCAGGCAGGCCAAAATGCCCACGCCACATTTCAGGCCATCGACAACGTGCTCATCTTGGCCTGCGGCACCAGCTACTACAGTGGCTGCACCGCCAAGTATTGGCTGGAGTCGATTGCTGGAATCCCGTGCCAAGTCGAGATCGCCAGCGAATATCGGTATCGAGACAGCGTGCCAAACCCGCGCTCATTGGTCGTCACCATCACCCAAAGCGGCGAAACCGCCGACACCTTGGCCGCGCTCAAGCACGCACAAAGCCTTGGCATGCGCCACACCCTCACCATTTGCAACGTCTCCACCAGCGCCATGGTGCGCGAATGTAAGCACGCCTACATCACCCGCGCAGGCGTTGAAATCGGCGTGGCATCAACCAAGGCCTTCACCACCCAGCTGGCAGCCCTGTTTTTGCTCACGCTCGCTTTGGCCCAAGCCAAAGGCCGCCTCAGCCCCGAGCAAGAAGCCGAGCACCTCAAAGCCATGCGCCACCTGCCCGCGGCCATTCAAAGCGTGCTGGCCTTGGAGCCCCAACTCATCGCCTGGGCTGACGACTTCGCCACCCGCGAAAACGCCCTGTTTTTAGGCCGAGGCTTGCACTACCCGATCGCCCTGGAAGGCGCACTCAAGCTCAAAGAAATCACCTACATCCACGCCGAAGCCTACGCCGCAGGCGAGCTCAAACACGGCCCGTTGGCCTTGGTTACCAGCGCCATGCCGGTGGTCACCGTCGCGCCCAATGACGCACTCCTAGAAAAGCTGAAGAGCAACATGCAAGAAGTCCGCGCCCGAGGCGGCTTGCTCTACGTCTTGGCCGACTCCGACACCAAAATCGACAACGACGAAGGCGTCAAAGTCATCCGCATGCCCGAACACTACGGCGCACTCTCGCCTTTGCTCCACGTCGTGCCGTTGCAACTCTTGGCATATCACACCGCACTGGCCAAAGGCACGGATGTGGACAAGCCGAGAAACCTAGCAAAGTCGGTCACCGTAGTGTGACCGACCGGCGCGAAGCGCCGCCGCCAAAGGCGGGCTAGGTTTCTCGGCTTGGACGCCACTCACTTTGCGAAGCAAAGTTA
>JANOPN010000001.1:0-7979 GCA_031421855.1 Comamonadaceae bacterium | reverse complement strand
GGCGACTTGCGTCAAGGCTGGCAGGGCGCGGTTGGTCACCGCCTCAATGCGTGGGCGAACGTCGTCAAACAGGGCGCAAATGGCCTGGGGGCTTTGGTTTTTTTGAAGCAACTGCTGCGACTTTTGCAGTAGCTTTTGAATTTCAGGCAGCTCTTTGCTGCGATGCCAAGCCTGCAAGTTGCGCAATTCAGCTTTGACGATTTCGCTTTGCGCGTCGGTGAAATCAAATTGATTGTCCAAATACACGTGCAGCAACTCGGGCGCGTTGTTGTAGGCCAGTCGCACGGCGCTGCAGGCCGTGAGTGTGGCGATTGCCAGCGCCGCGATAATCCAGCGAGGCAATTTAAATGGGGGTTGGGTCATGGCAATCGGAGAAACTCAAAAATCAGGTGCGGCGGCAGTTGACGTGGTCGTGATGGCTGCGGGCAAAGGCACCCGGATGAAATCAGCCAAGGCAAAAGTATTGCACAAGCTGGGCCATCGCGCCTTGATGGAACATGTGCTGGTGACCGCGCGCCAGCTTGGCACCCGCCAGTGCGTGATCATCACCGGCCACCAAAGCGATGAGGTTCGCGCGGCGGTGTCGCGCTTTGATGCAGCAGAGGTTCCATCTGAAATCGCGTTCGCCTTGCAAGAACCCCAGCTTGGCACGGGCCACGCGGTCCAGCAAGCCGCGCCGCACTTGGCCGACGACGGCATCACCGTCATCTTGAGCGGCGACGTGCCGCTCACGCAAGCTGACACCATCAACGCCTTGATTGCCGCGTGCAAGGGCACCCATCTGACCTTGCTCACCGTCAAACTGCCCGACCCCAGCGGCTACGGCCGCATCGTGCGCGACAGCGCTGGGCTCGTGCAAGCCATCGTTGAACACAAAGACGCAAGCCCCGAAGTGCGCGCCATCGACGAGATCTACAGCGGCATCTTGGCCGTGCCCACAGCCAAACTCAAAAAGTGGCTCGCCCGGCTTGACGACAACAATGCACAAAAAGAGTTTTACTTGACTCAAATTGTCAAGTTTGCAGTGGACGACGGCGAAAGCGTGCAAGCCGTCATCACGCCTGACGCGGCGCAAACAGCGGGCGTGAACAGCCCTGTGCAATTGGCCGAGCTGGAGTGCGAGTACCAACATCGCATCGCGCACACGCTCATGAATGCGGGGGTGCGCCTGCGCGATCCGCACCGCATCGACGTGCGCGGCACCCTAAACTGCGGGCTTGATGTCGACATTGACGTGAACTGCGTGTTCGAGGGCCGTGTGAGCTTGGGCTCGAACGTGCGCATCGGTGCCAACTGCGTGATCGCCAACGTCGACATCGCTGACGGCGCGGTGATTCATCCATTCACCCACATCGACGGCGAGACATCCCCGGTGCAAATTGGCAAAGGCGCGTTGATCGGGCCGTTTGCACGGCTTCGCCCAGGCGCGGTGCTGGGCGATGAGGTCCACATTGGCAACTTTGTTGAGGTCAAAAACTCCACCTTGGCCAAAGGCGCTAAAGCCAATCATTTGGCCTATTTGGGTGATGCGACGGTTGGCGAGCGCGTGAACTACGGGGCAGGCTCCATCACGGCCAACTACGACGGGGCCAACAAGCACCGCACCGTCATCGAGGCCGACGTGCACATCGGCAGCAACTGCGTGCTGGTCGCCCCGGTCACCATTGGCGCAGGCGGCACGGTGGGCGGGGGCAGCACGGTGAGCAAGTCAACACCAGCGGGCGCTTTAACGGTCGCTCGAGCCAAACAATTGAGCCTCAGCAACTGGACCAGACCCGTTAAAGTGAAACTCAAATAGTTATTTTTTTGATAGCATTAAGCTCAATGAATACGGTGACCAGAGGCCAATTTTTCACATAAATGGCGTCAAACCCACCGTTTCAGTCGCCCGAAAGACCACCCCATGTCAGAACGCCTCCAAGTCATCCCCCAGTACCTCATGCCCAAAACCCTGCTCACGCAGTTGGCGGGCGCCGCTGCGCGGCACACCGGCGGTGGCATGACGCACGCAGCGATTCGCCGCTTCGTGGCGCGCTACGGCGTGAACATGAATGAGGCCGCCAACCCCAGCATTGAGAGCTACGCCAGCTTCAATGACTTCTTCACCCGCGAGCTCAAAGCCGGGGCGCGCCCATTGGCCGATGCCGACTATGTTTGCCCGGTTGACGGTGCCATCAGCCAGCTCGGTGCCATTGATCAAGACCGCATCTTTCAGGCCAAAGGCCACCAGTACACCACCACCGCACTGGTCGGCGGCGACGCCGATCTTGCCCGCGTGTTTGAAGGCGGTGAATTCGCCTGCATCTACCTCAGCCCCAAGGACTACCACCGCATTCACATGCCCGTGCAAGGCCAACTGACCCGAATGATTTACGTGCCCGGTGAGTTGTTCAGCGTCAACCCGCTCACCGCCCGCAACGTGCCTGGCCTGTTTGCACGCAATGAGCGAGTCGTTTGCGTGTTTGACACCCCTCACGGCCCTTTCATCAACGTGCTGGTCGGCGCCACCATCGTGGGCAGCATGGCCACGGTTTGGCACGGCATGGTCAACCCGCCGCGCATGGGCCAAGTGTCGCAATGGACATATGAGAGCGCCCCAGTCGCCTTGGCCAAGGGGTCCGAAATGGGTCGCTTCATGCTCGGGTCAACGGTCGTCATGCTGTGGCCAAAAAACACGATTCGATTCAACCCCGCCTGGGTCAGTGGCGGCGCAGTGCAACTTGGACAGGCGATGGGATCAGTATTAAAGTAATAGCAACAAACCCAATGAATACATAGACCAATAACTGATTCGACGCTATAAACGCGTCAAAACTGGTTCTTAACTTGTTCGCAAGGGCTTGCAAGGGCACTTCTAGGTCTGGTGATCTCGTGTCTTCAGGTTTGCACGCCATCGCAACGATGCTCGGTCTGACACAGGCAATGCGTGCTCGAACCCCTTGCAAAATGATTGCATCAATTCTAAAATGACATCATTGATATCAATCTTGGGGTTCGCCACATGTCGTCCATCACTGTCCGAAATCTACCTGAGGCGACTCACCGCGCATTGCGTGTGCGCGCGGCCATGGCTGGCAGGAGCACCGAGGCTGAGGTACGAGCCATCCTAGAAAGCATCGCGCGACCCGAGGGTCGCATCAAGCTGGGCTCCGTGCTGGCTGAAATTGGCCAAGCGGCAGGGGGGGTTGATCTTCAGATCGAGCGTGACAAAGTGCCTGCAGAACCCATGAGCTTCGAGTGATTCTTCTCGACACCAACGTCGTCTCTGAACCACTCAAACTCACCGGCGATGCTGGCGTGCTGAGTTGGATAGACGAGCAAATGATCGAAACACTTTACCTGTCGGCGATCAGTTTGGCCGAGTTGCGGTTCGGAATTGCGGCGCTGGCACCGGGCAAGCGACAAGCCACGCTTCACACCAGTTTTGAGCAACGCATCCTGCCTTTGTTCACCGGGCGAATTCTGCCTTTTGATGCCGAGGCCTCCAAGGCCTATGCGCTCCTTCGCGCCCGTGCGCGAGAACTGGGCAAGGCGATTGCGCCTGCGGACGGCTACATTGCCGCCTCGGCCTTGAGCCACGGTTTGATTGTCGCGACGCGAGATACCGGCCCGTTTGAAGCCGCAGGCCTGACTGTGATCAATCCGTGGAACACGCGGCGCTGACTGCTGGGGCAGGCCAAATCGCTCGTTAAATTCAACTAATCACTTACATATTGATAGCAATAAACCCAATGAATACGAAGACCAAGGATCAATATCTCACAAAATAGCACCCCCAATGCCGCCACAGCCGTTGTGGTCGGCTCATCAGGCGGCATCGGCGCGGCCTTGGTTGCTGAGTTGCAATCCGGTGGCCGCTACGCGCAAGTTGTCGGGTTGTCGCGCAGCACCGTGCCTGCCATTGACTACACCCAAGAAGACAGCCTGCGCCAAGCCGCGCAGTGGCTGACAGTTGCATGCCAAGACGCGCCGCTGCGCACGCTGATCGTTGCCACGGGCGTGCTCCACGGCCCCTTGGGCCAGCCCGAAAAAACCTGGTCGCAACTCGAACCCGCCTATTTGCATGAGCAATTTGCAGTCAACGTGGTCGGGCCCATGTTGGTGATGAAGCACTTTTTTGCCCTGCTACCCAAAGCCGAACCCATTCGTGTGGCCTTCTTGTCGGCCAAAGTCGGCAGCATTGGCGACAACGCGCTGGGCGGCTGGTACGGCTACCGCGCCGCCAAAGCCGCACTCAACCAAGCCGTTAAAACCGCCAGCATTGAGCTGCGCCGCCACAACAAACTCAGCATTTGCGTCAGCCTGCACCCCGGCACGGTGCGCAGCCGCCTGAGCGACCCGTTTCACAAAACCGGCCTCAACGTGCGCGAGCCTGCCATCGCTGCCTCAGAGTTGGTGTCAGTCGTGCACAGCTTGAACGAGGCCGACACCGGTGGCCTATTCAGCTGCGACGGCCAGCGACTGCCCTGGTAGGCAACCATCACCCACCGACAACACATGACCCTCACCACACGCCCAGCAACTGTTGACGATGCCGCCATGATTGGCGACTTAATCACCCGCATTGACGACTATCCGCATTGGCAAGCGGTTGGCGCGCCCACCATGGCGCAAAACGCGAGGGCGGCCATCGAAGCCGTGCATCCCAATCGCAGCGTACTTGTCGCCGAAATCGATGGCCGCGTGGTGGGCTACGCCTCGGCTTATTGGTTGGATGTGCTGTTTTCAGGGCGGGAGTGTTACGTGAGTGAGCTGTTTGTTCGCTCTGACGCCAGCGGCAAAGGCGCTGGATCGGCCTTACTAGCCGCCATCGAGGCCGAAGGCTTGGCCCAAGGCTGCGGTCGCATGACCTTGGTCAACATCAAAGACCGCGAGTCCTATAAGCGGGGCTTTTACGCCTCACGAGGTTGGACCGAGAAGCCCAATACCGTGCGATTTGCCCGGGATATTAGTCAAAAGTAATAGCAACAAACCCAATGAATGCGGCGACCAATGGCTGATTTCAATCAATAAAACTCTGAAACATGAAAAAACCCCGCCAATCTTGCGACTGACGGGGTTTTTGGGTTTTGGCGACAGCGCCGTCAGCCGCTCAACTGATCAAAGTGCGGGCCTTGCAGCCGCTTGCGCCACCGCGCCGCTGGCGCGGATTGGGGTGCTGGCTTGTGCGAAGTTGTCGTTTTCGCCGTTCAAATTCACGCCTTGGTTAGCCGCATGCGCTTGCGCTACACCGGCTTTGACCTCAGCGCGGCTCGTCACCGAGCGCAACTGCGCAGCTTGGTTGTAGCTGATGCTCCACGGATTTGGACCCTTTTTGAACTCGACCATTTCTGCGGCAACGGCAGCACGGGTCGTGCGCTCGCCGTAGATTGCGGCCGACTGTCCAGCCAGTGGGCTCTCAGCGAATGCGGGAGCTGCGGCAAAACCGGCTGCGGCAACCAAAGCGATCAGAGTGGTGGTGAATGCGTTTTTCATGATGATGAATTTCCTTTAAGTTGAAGTCAAACTAAGTAGGACTTACGCAAAATTGTTCCAGCAAGGCGCAGCGACGACGACAGTGCGAACAGCACGGCTAGGAGCGGCAACGCGGCTGGGGCGGTTTTGCGTAAGTCCTACAAAAGTTGCGAACAAAGATTCCAGGCACCTGGCAGGAAGGACCCATTCCTTCTCGTCTGCCCTGGCTCGGTGAGTTGTTCGGCTCATCGATGGGTTGAACTGTATCGGGTTAACCCGGCTGTTGAAACCACCAGCTCGTCAATTCATCATTGTTGAATATGAAATAATCAAGGCCTTGAAATTCTCAACTCATGCCCAAAATCGGCGGATTGGGACACAACCACCGGGGGTCACATGGATCGATTGCTTTCGATGCGCACTTTTCACGCGGTTGCCGAGCACGGCAGTTTTGCCGCTGCCGCCCGCGCACTTGACATGGCACCGGCTGGTGCGACCCGCTTGGTGAGCGACTTGGAGGCCCATTTGGGAACCCGCCTGCTGCAACGCACCACCCGACGGCTGGCACTGACCGACTCGGGAGAGGCCTATTTGGCCAAACTTCGGGCCATTTTGGGCGACATCGACGAAGCCCATGCCGAAGTGCAGGCCACCACCCGCGACATGCGCGGCACCTTGCGCATTTGCGCGCCGCCCGTTTTGGCCGTGCACATCTTGGCACCCTTGATTCATGACTTTGCGCAGTTGCACCCCAACGTCACCTTGGACATTCACGTGGATGCTGGCGACAACCAATCGGTGGAGGACTTCGACATCACGCTCATTGGCGCAAACCAGCCGCCAGAAGGCAACTACATCGCCCGACCCATCTTGCATGGCGAAGGCCTGCTGTGCGCGGCCCCAAGCTACCTCAAACGACATGGCTCGCCGCAAGAGCCCGGTGACTTAGCGCGGCACCGCTGCCTGCGAATCAAGCAGCCCAACAACCCGTCGCGCCAATGGCGGCTACTCCACTCAGGCGACAGCGATCGCCCCCTCACGGTCGAGGTCGCGCCCACCATGCTTGCCAACCACGCAGACACCTTGCTGCGAGCCACCCTGGACGGCGCAGGCATCAGCAGCATACCCACCGACTTGGCCGCCAGGCACATCCAAAGCGGCGAACTCGTTCGCGTGCTGTCGCCTTGGATTACAGGGCGCCTCAGCGTCTATGTCGCCATGCCAACCCGCAAATTCATCCCGTCAAGAACCCGGGTTTTTGTCGATTTTTTGATCGACCGAACAAAACACGGGGTCGCGACACGGCGTTTGGGGGGCGGGGTGGCGTAGTCACGGCTTGCGCTGCAACGCCAGCACGAACGGGTTCAGGGTTACGGCCATGAGTGTCTCCTGCGGGTACCACGTTAGCTCAACGCCGAGCGTGCACGCGGCGAACTGCTGAAGTATTTCGGGTCATCTACCGCCTTGGTGTGCCCTCCACTGCGGAAGGCCTCGACCACGACAAGGCTCGACGACAGAGTTGCCAGAAAGACAACAATATCATCGAAGAATCGATGAGTGATCGGTGCGTAACTGCGCGTGCGGTTCGTTATCGCGGACAGAGTCATAGAGCGCCTAGCGTCGAAACTAATCAGCCGCTCGCTTGCGGGCGGTCTGTGTTGAGTGACCCGTTACGAGTGCAGCTTTTTCAACAAAGTGGCCGCTGACGTATTTGTGCAGCACGCTTGCGATCAGGGTTTGGTAGGGCATTCCCTCCTGAAGCGCTTTGATTTGAATGTCATTGAGATCAATAGACGACAGGCGAATATTCACCCGGCGATCTTTCACTGCAGTAGCTCTTGCTGCCGCCTTGAACTTATCCAGCTCATCCCTCGTCGCCACAGATTTGAGACTGCCTTTCTCGAAGGCAGACAACACTTCTTGTTCATAGGCATCAACGTTTGGCATTCGGCTCACCTTGCTGCAAATAGTCCCGTGTTGCCTTGCGACTCGGGATCACGGTTTTGAGAAAGAAATAATCAGCCTCTTCGACAAAAGGAGCCAAATAAACGTAACCATCAAAAGAAACGACCAGCACTCGTTGATTCGGATACTTCACCAAGTTTGGGTGCTCGACGACATCAAGCAATCCATCAGCCTCAATCGCTACAACGATGCTCTCGAAAGACACCCCGCGAGCTCGTTTGAGTGACTCGTTTTTTTCGGCACTCCAGCGAAAAGGTTTCATGACAAAATTCTACGCGACTGTGTGCCTTTTGTCACCAAATGAGCAGACTGTCGCCAAAGGTTCAACCTAAGCGGGCGACGACGGCAAGGCGCAAGGCGGGGGCTGGCGAAAACGCGCCGCGCACGACCAGACCAGACCAGACCAGACCAGACCAGACCAGACCAGACCAGACCAGACCTGGCGATTGGCGATTGGCGATTGGCGATTGGCGATTGGCGATTGGCGATTGGCGATTGGCGATTGGCGATTGGCGATTGGCGATTGGCGATTGGCGATTGGCGAGTGGCGCTTTCGGTTG